>JBFKAF010000112.1:0-8450 GCA_041621735.1 Pseudomonas sp. | reverse complement strand
GCCTGGACGACGAGGACCGCGCCTTGATCGCCACACTGCCGAAGAACCAACGGCTGGTCAGCCCGGACTTCGCCCCGCAGTGGGATTGAGCAATGCCTAGATAAATGGCTATGTCTCGGTGATGTGTTGGCCGCAGCTTGTGTAGAGTGGTTAGCGGCGCGGGTCATAGCGCCGAAAATCAACTGCATCAGTGGTGCGCCGCGTAGCCCACCAAGTGGCGGTCGGCGTGCTGAGCATGGTGGGTTACGGCGCAACTGACTAGGTAACAGTCAATAGCCTTGTGCCAGGCGCCTAATCCACCCTACGGGTCTACTTAACGCAGGGGAAGTGGTGGGTCGTGCCATGCAACACACTATTGGGACATAGCCATAGATAATGGCCTGTAGCAGCCCGCGTGCTGGCGACTCGCTCGAGCAACAGCACGGTTTATCCATAAAAAACCGCCGGTAAACCCTGTCAGGGGCTTACCGGCGGTTATGAGGCAACCTTGTGTGTAGCGCTTGTTACTCCTCGAGCGACTCCACGCCCAGCTCGTCCCACACTTCCTCGGCCAAGTGGAAGGTGGCGTTGGCCGCCGGGATACCGCAGTAGATCGCGCTCTGCATCAGCACTTCCTTGATCTCGTCACGACTGACGCCGTTGTTCTTCGCCGCGCGCAGGTGCAGTTTGAGTTCGCCCTCGCGGTTCATGCCGATCAGCATGGCAATGGTGATCAGGCTGCGGGTATGCCGCGACAGGCCGGGACGGGTCCAGATATCGCCCCAGGCATGGCGGGTAATCATGTCCTGGAACTCTTCATTGAACGGGGTAATGTGCTGCAGGCTGCGGTCGACATGGGCGTCGCCGAGCACCGCGCGGCGCACCTGCATGCCGGCGTCGTAACGTTGTTTCTCGTCCATCTTTCAGTTCCTCAGGAAGGCCAGCACAGGCTGACTGAAGGCCTCGCCGGCCTCGACGTTGGACAGGTGCGCGGCATGCAGTTCGAGCAGTTGCGCGCCGACGATGCGCTCGGCCATGAAGCGACCGTCCGCCACGCTGGTGACCGGGTCGGCGCTGCCGCAGACGATCAGGGTCGGCGCCTGAACCGCGTCGAGGCGTTCGCGGTAGTCGGCATCGCGCACCGCCGCGCAGTTGGCCGCGTAGCCCTGCGGCGACGTCTGCGCGAGCATGGCCAGCAGCGGCTCGACCTGGTTCGGCTCGGCGGCGGCGAACTCGGCGGTGAACCAGCGCGCGATGGAGCCATCGCGCAGCGCCAGCATGGCGGCGCGCCCTTCGCGCAGTACCGTCTCGATACGCGGGTTCCACACCTCGGGGCTGGCGATCTTCGCCGCGGTGTTGCACAGCACCAGCTTGTCCAGGCGCTCGGCGGCATGAATCGCCAGCCACTGGCCGATCAACCCGCCCATCGACAGGCCGCAGAAATGCGCCTTGGCAATGTCCAGGGCATCGAGCAAGGCCAGTACGTCGCGACCGTTCTGCTCGATGCTGTAGCAGCCCGGGCTGACCAGCGACTGGCCGTGGCCCCGGGTGTCATAGCGCAGCACGCGAAAATGCTCGGTGAACGCCGGCATCTGCACATCCCACATATGCAGGTCGGTACCCAGGGAGTTGGACAACACCAGCACCGGCGCATCAGTGGGGCCTTCGAGCAGGTAATGGAGTTCGCCATCGGCGAGTTGTACGGCAGGCATGACAGGCTCCTAACGGGAAAAATCGTGATGGTCGGCCACGGCACGTTCGACCCAACGCCGCGCCTGACCCAGGTAATGGGCTGGATCGAGCAAGTGATCCAGCTCGACAGCACTCAATTGGCCGCTGACCTCGGGGTTACCGCCGAGCACGCTGCGTAGATGGCGCTGCTCGGCGATAGCCTGGCGACAGCATTGTTCGACCAGATGATGGGCGGCGTCACGGCCGATGCGTTGAGCCAGGGCGATGCTGACGGCCTCGGCCAGCACCAGGCCCTGGGTCAGTTCCAGGTTGCTGCGCATGCGCGCGGCATCGACCTCCAGCCCCGGCACGGCC
Source organism: Pseudomonas sp. (assembly GCA_041621735.1). Lineage (GTDB taxonomy): Bacteria > Pseudomonadota > Gammaproteobacteria > Pseudomonadales > Pseudomonadaceae > Aquipseudomonas. The sequence goes on along the minus strand of JBFKAF010000112.1, from coordinate 6,425 downwards.
AGCAAGGCCTGCTGCAAGGCGCCGGAGACCAGGCAACACAGCTCCGGCAGGCACTCCCATTCGGCATGCCAGAGGCCGAGGCTGCGTTCGTGCTCTTGCGGCATGGCCGCCAGCATCGTCGAGACCAGGCCCGGCGCGCGGGTGGCGGCGGCGATCAGCACCGCCGCACCGACCGGATTGCGCTTGTGCGGCATGGTCGAGGAACCGCCCTTGCCCGCCGCCGCGGGCTCGAACACTTCGCCCACGTCGGTCTGCATCAACAGGCTCAGATCGCGGCCCAGCTTGCCCAGGCTGCCGGCGATCAGCCCGAGCAGCGCGGCGAGCTCGACCAACCTGTCGCGCTGGGTGTGCCAGGGCTGATCCGGCAGGCCCAGGCCCAGCTCGCCGGCCAGCGCCTCGGACACCGGCCAGGCCTGCTCGCCGAGGGCGGCCAGGGTGCCGGCCGCGCCGCCGAACTGCAGCACCAGCAGGCGCGGTTTGAGTTCACTCAGACGCTGGCGATGGCGGGTAATGGCGCCGAGCGTACCGGCGATTTTCATGCCCAGGGTCACCGGGGTGGCGTGCTGCAGCCAGGTCCGTCCCGGCAGCACGGCGTCGGCATGGCGTTCGGCCTGCTCGGCCAGCGCCGCGGCCAGCTGCGCCAGGTCGCTTTCCAGTAGCGCCACGGCCTGGCGCAGTTGCAGCACCAGGCCGCTGTCCATCGCATCCTGGCTGGTGGCGCCGAGGTGGACAAAGCGCTCGGCGTCTTTATCCGTGCCGGCGATACGCTTGCCGAGCAGCTTGACCAGGGGAATCGCCGAATTGCCGGCCGTGGCGATGGCCTCGGCCAGCGCGGCGAAGTCGTAGAACTCGGACTTGCAAGCGGCCTCGATGGGCGCCACCGCCGCCTGCGGAATCAGGCCGACGCGGGCCTCGGCGCGGGCCAGGGCCGCCTCGAAATCGAGCATGGCCTGCACCCGGCCGGCGTCGCTGAACACCTGGCGCATGTCCTGGGCGGTGAAATAACGGTCGAACAGTTGATTGCTCAAGTGGTTCATTCCCAAAGGCGCTTGCAGATCAGCCTAGGTTCGCAGCACTGGCCTGGCGAATCCAGCGCACTTGCTCCCTCTCCCCCTGGGAGAGGGCCGGGGTGCGGGTTGGCGAGACAACGCGGTGCCCCTGCCCCCTCACCCTAGCCCTCTCCCTGATGGAGAGGGGACAAAACGCGTCAGACTCTTTCGATGGCCAGCGCCAAACCCTGGCCGACGCCGACACACATGGTCGCCAGGCCGCGCTTGCCGCCGGACTTTTCCAGCTGATGCAGCGCGGTCAGCACCAGGCGCGCGCCGCTCATGCCCAGCGGATGGCCGAGGGCGATGGCGCCGCCATTCGGGTTGACCTGGGCCGCGTCGTCGGCCAGGCCAAGGTCGCGCAACACCGCCAGGCCTTGGCTGGCGAAGGCTTCGTTGAGTTCGATCACGTCGAAATCGCTGACCTGCAGATCCAGGCGCGCGCACAACTTGCGCACCGCCGGCACCGGGCCGTAGCCCATGATGCGCGGCGCCACGCCGGCGCTGGCCATGCCCAGCACCCGCGCACGCGGGGTCAGGCCGTGCTTTTTCACCGCTTCGGCACTGGCCAGGATCAGCGCGGCGGCGCCGTCGTTGACCCCCGAGGCGTTGCCGGCGGTGACCGTTTTGCCTTCACCGTTGACCGGCTTGAGTTTGCCCAGGGTTTCCAGGCTGGTTTCCGGACGCAGATGCTCGTCCTGTTCGACCACTGTGTCGCCCTTGCGGCCCTTGATGATCACCGGCACGATTTCTTCGGCGAAGAAACCGGCCTGCTGGGCGGCGGCTGCGCGCTGCTGGCTGCGTAGCGCGAAAGCGTCCTGATCGGCGCGACTGATGCGGTAGTCGTCGGCCACGTTGTCGGCGGTCTGTGGCATGGCATCCACGCCGTACTGGGCCTTCATCAGCGGATTGATGAAACGCCAGCCGATGGTGGTGTCCTCGATCTTCTGGGTACGGCCATAGGCGCTGTCGGCCTTGCCCATCACATAGGGCGCGCGCGACATCGACTCGACGCCGCCGGCGATGGCCAGCTCCATCTCGCCGCTGGCGATGGCGCGGAACGCCGTGCCGACCGCGTCCATGCCCGAGGCGCAGAGGCGGTTGAGGGTAACCCCCGGCACCGTATCCGGCAGGCCGGCCAGCAGCGCGGCCATGCGCGCGACGTTACGGTTGTCCTCGCCGGCCTGGTTGGCGCAACCCATAAACACTTCATCGACCTGGCTCAGGTCGAGCTGCGGGTTGCGCTCGATCAGCGCCTTGAGCGGCACTGCCGCCAGGTCGTCGGCGCGCACCGGTGCCAGGCCGCCGCCGAAGCGGCCGATGGGCGTGCGTACGGCGTCGCAGATAAATACCTCGCGGCTCATTCCTCACCTCCGGCCTGACCGTGGGCGGCCGCGGTACGGGCTTCCAGGGCGCGCAGGGCTTCGAGTTCGACCTCGGTCGGCGCGGCGGTTTCGCCCAGGCTGTCGGCGAAGCGAATCTGCCAGCCGGTAGCCTCGATCACCTGTTCGCGGCTCACCCCCGGATGCAGCGAGGTAACGATGAATTCGTTGCTGCCCGCTTCCGGCTCCATGATGCACAGGTCGGTGATGATCCCCACCGGGCCGGCGCCAGGCAGACCGAGACGCTTACGGTGATCGCCGCCCTCGCCATGGCCGACCGAGGTGATGAAGGCCAGCTTGTCGACGAAGGTGCGGTGCGACTGCTTGAGGATGATCAGCACCTGCTTGGCGCTGCCGGCGATTTCCGGCGCGCCACCGGCGCCCGGCAGGCGCACTTTCGGCTGGTGATAATCGCCGATCACCGTGGTGTTGATATTGCCGTACTTGTCGACCTGGGCGGCGCCGAGGAAGCCGACGTCGATGCGCCCGCCCTGCAGCCAGTAGCGGAAGATCTCGCCGGTCGGCACCACGGTGTCGGCGGTCTCGGCCAGTTCGCCGTCGCCGATGGACAGCGGCAGCACACTCGGTTTGGCGCCAATCGGGCCGGATTCGTAGATCAATACCACGTCCGGCGAGGAGGTCAGACGCGCCAGGTTGGCCGCCTTGGACGGCAGGCCGATGCCGACGAAGCACACCGCGCCGTTGTTCAGGCGGCGGGCGGCGGCCACGGTCATCATTTCATTGGTGCTGTAGGCGCTCATTAGTTGCCCTCCGCGATTTTCTTTTGGAACGCGGCGAAATCCTCGGTGCCGCGGATGTACTGGTCGATCCAGGCGGTGAAGCTCTCACGGTCGCGGGCGATCGGGTCCCAGGCCTGGTAGAAGCGGTTATCGCGCTCGGAGTAACCCAGGGCGTAGGACGGATGGGCGCCGCCGGGCACATGGCAGATCGCGGTCAGCGCCCAGCTCGGCAGCACGCAGGCGTTCATCGGCGCATTCAGGTCGTCGACTATCTCTTCAACGGTGACGATGCAACGCTTGGCCGCCAGGGCCGCTTCCTTCTGCACGCCGAGAATACCCCAGAGCAGCACGTTGCCCTGGCGGTCGGCCTTCTGCGCGTGGATCACGGTGACGTCCGGGCGCACGCTCGGCACGGCGGCCAGCTGCTCGCCAGTAAACGGACACTCGATGAACTTGATCTGCGGATTGACCTTGACCAGGTCTGAACCCTGATAGCCGCGCAGCACGGCGAACGGCAGGCCCGACGCCCCGGCGACATAGGCATTGGCCATGGCCGCGTGGCTGTGTTCCTCGATTGCCAGCGGCTGCGGCCAGCCCTTCTCCACCGCGTCCCGCAGGCGATGCAGCGAGCCGACGCCGGGGTTTCCGCCCCAGGAGAACACCAGTTTCTTGGCGCAGCCGGCACCGATCAGCAGGTCGTAGACCAGGTCGGGGGTCATCCGTACCAGGGTCAGCCCGCGCTTGTTCTGCCGAATGATCTCGTGGGCGGCGGCAGTCGGGATCAGGTGGGTGAAGCCTTCGAGGGCGACGGTGTCGCCGTCGTTGACGAAGCGCTGAATCGCTTCGCCAAGGGAAATGAGTTCGGCCATCGGAGTTGTTCTCACTGTGTTGACGGTGCCACCGGTTGAGGGTGGCGGGTGAGTCAACAGTAGGCCGAGTGGCGCGGCCAAACAATCCGATAATCGCCATACTGTTCGTTTATCGAACATCTTCTAAGCGAAAGCTTCTCGCCCAATCCGCGGCAAACGCCCGCATCCAAGCGCCCCGCCAGACCCACAGCCACAGGCCAGGCCCGCAACGCGCCTGGACGCTTCGGCTAAACCCGAAAGCGCTGAACCAGAGCCTGCAACTGCTGGCCGAGACCGGCCAACCCGGCGCTGGCACTGGCCATGCGCTCGGTGGCGCCGGCGCTCTGCTCGGCAATATCGCGCACCGCGGTGATGCTTTGGCTGATCATCTCGGCGACCGCACTCTGCTGCTGGGTGGCTGCCGCCGTTTGCTGACTACCCCGTTCGATCTCACCTATCGCCTGGGTGATCCGCTGCAAGGAAACCAGCGCTCTCTCGCTGAATGCCACGCTGTCACGGGTGAGCGCCCGACTGGTTTGTATTTGCGTCACGGCCTGTTGCGCCCCTTGCTGCAAGCCACCGATCAGTCGCTCGATCTGCGCCGTCGATTCCTGGGTGCGCCTGGCCAAGGCGCGCACCTCATCGGCCACCACGGCGAAGCCCCTGCCCTGCTCGCCCGCCCGCGCCGCTTCGATGGCGGCGTTCAAGGCCAGCAGATTAGTCTGTTCGGCGATGCCGTTGATCACCTCCAGCACGCTGTCGATATGCCGGCTGGCCGCATGCAATTGCTCCACGGCCTGCGCCGAACCTTCCATGTTGTCGGCCACACGCGCCACCTGGGTCGCCGTTTGCTGCATCTCGCGGCTGCCACTCAAGGCGTCCTGCTCTACCTGACGAGTGGACAAGGAGGCCAGTTCGCTGCTGCCGGCCACCTCCTGCACCGAGGCGGCCATTTCCTGCATGGCGGCAGCGGTCTGTTCGGTTTCCTGGTGCTGGCGCCGCACGCCAGCGCGGGTTTGTTCACTGAGGCTGGTGAGTGCGCTGGCGGCATCGCCCAGCTGCTGCACCCCGCCGCCTATGCCAGTCACCAGTTCACGCAGACTGTCGCCCATATGCTGCATCGCGCTCAGCAGCTGACCAAACTCGTCGGCGCGCCTGCTGACCGGCCGGGCGCGCAGATCACCCTGACTGATGCGCTGCGCATGCAGCAGTGCCTCCTTCAGCGGGGTGACGATCTGGCGGCGGATCAGCCACGCGGCGACCAGGCTGATGAGCAGCACCAGCGCGCTGATAGCCGCCAGCCAGAGCTGCACCTGATGACGCTCCGCGCTTTGCATGGCAATCAGTGACTGGCTGGCTCGTTCGGCACTATCCAGCAGCTGTTGCGCCTGGGCCCGCATCAACTGGCTACTGGTGCGGCTGGCGAGCAGGCTGCGGCGATATTCGGCGAAGGTCGTGCGGTAGGCCTCGAATGCCTTGGCGGCCTCGCCGAGAATGGCTTGTTGCATCGCCGGCAAACGGCTGCCGAGGTCGTGCAAGGGGGTATCCAGCGCAGCAGCGCGCTGCTGCCACTCATCCTGCAGCTTGTCACTGCCGTGCAGCAGATACTGCCACTCACTGGCGCGCACCGCCTGCATCTGACGCATCAATTCACCCGAGCTTGCGGCCAACGCCAGCGGGCTGCTGGCACTGCCTTGCGGCTCCGCCAGCAGTTCACGCATCAGGTCGTAGATATCCAGTTCCACCAACTCGAAACGCTGCATGGTTTCTGCCGCTCTGACTTGCAAACGAGTACGCGCCCGGTCTGCCGCGACCAGCTGCGTGTCGAAATCGGCAAATTGCTTTAGATAGGCCTGGCTACTGCTGGCCATGTTCTGCCATTGCACAGCCGACAGCGCCTTCCTCTGCTGCAGCCCCTGCAGCAGTTCGTCGATGTCGCTGATTGCCTGGCGTAGACGCTCGGCGGACTGCGCCTGGCGCGTCGCCGCATAATCCTGCTCGGCGTTACGCGCCTGCAGCACCAGACTGTTGATTTGCGCCATATCGGCCATCAGTTGCTGGCGCGCCAGCAAGGCATGGATCGCCTGAAAACCGGTAGCAGCCACCGCCATGGCCAGCGCGGCAACCAAACCGAAGGCCAGCAGCAAACGGCTGCCGACGCTGAAACCGCCCCTGGGACGCGCAACCTGGGGTGACTGCGAAAGAGAGAACTGTGTCATCTGAATGCCTCCTGCGAGGAATGCGAGCGCCTAAGTGCTGGGCAAAAAAGGCTATGTCTCAGTTACGTGTTGAAACGTGCAGGCCGGCTAGGCGCTGCATGGAGGGCGATGATTCGGGTGGGTTAGGCGCATGACTGCAGGCTACTTGCCGGTGCGTAGTCGGTTGCGCCGTAACCCAGCAGATGAG
>JBFKAF010000111.1:0-8460 GCA_041621735.1 Pseudomonas sp. | reverse complement strand
GCGCTCCGGCAAGGCATGGGCGAGCTTGACGCCCCAGCTGATGCTGAGCAGGCCACCCAGCGCCAAGGGTACTGCCAGCGCCCAATTGACCTGGCCATGCACGGCGTAAGTCGCCAAGGTCACTCCGGTACTCGGCGCCGCCAGGGCCAAAGACAACCCCTGGGCGACCACCTGGGTGGTGCCGAACACACTGGTCAACACCGGTGTAGCGAGCACCGCGCCGCCGACACCGAATAGCCCACCAAGCAGACCCGCGCCGCTGCCCAGCAGCGCCAACCAGGGCCAGGGGTAGCGCAACTCGGTGTTGCCAGCGGTAACACGCCAGAACACCCGCACGAGGTTATAGAGCGCCAGCATCAGCAAAAAGCCGACGAAGGCCAGCCGCATGCGCTCGGCATCCAGGGTCACCGCCCAGCCCGAGCCGAGCACGGCACACAGCAAACTGCTGAGCGCCAGGGTCAGTGCATGGCGCAGATCGATGCGATTGCGCTGGTGATAGCGCCACAGCGCCAGCAGCACATTGGGTACCACCATCACTAGCGCAGTACCCTGCGCCAGCTGTTGATCGAGGCCGAACAACACGCCCAGGGCTGGAATCGCAATCAAGCCACCGCCGATGCCAAACAACCCGCCGAGGGTGCCCAGCAGGCTACCCAGGATTAAATTCAGCGCAAAGTCGATCGGGTTCATCGCAGGCTCCATCGAGATGCCGAGCATGCTAGCCAGCCAGCGCTAGTATGGAAACGCACAGCGACGCACAATGGTTGTGCAATCTACGCATAGCCGAGCAGCCATGAACCCCGACGCTCTCACCGACCAGCTCAGCCTGTTTCTCGACGTGCTGGAAACCGCTAGTTTCTCCGCCGCCGCCCGACGCCATCCGCTCACACCTTCCGCGGTCGCCCGGCGCATCGACGCGCTGGAGCGCTCGCTCGGCAGCCAGCTATTCAGCCGCAGCACCCACGCCATCAGGGTCACCCCTGCCGGCCTAGCGTTTGCCGAACGGGCCAAGCGCGTCCTGCACGAGTTGCACCTGGCGCGCGCCGAAGCCGTATCGCTGAGCAGCGCACCTGAGGGGTTGATTCGCATCGATGCGCCGGCGCCCTTTGGTCGTCGTCACCTGGCACCGGCGATTGCCGAGTTTCTCCTGGCCTATCCGGGGCTGGATGTGCAGCTACGACTGATCGACAGTTTCGTCGACCTACAGGGCGCGCATTTGGGTGAGGTCGATCTGGTGCTGCGCATCGGTCCGCTGGCCGACACCCGCCTGGTCGCCACGGCGTTGTCGCCATTGGTGCGGATCGCCTGCGCCAGCCCGGCCTATCTGGCCCAGCACGGCATCCCCCGCTCGCCCAGCGCTCTGGTCGAACACCACGGCCTGGACTGGGAGAGCCTGGCACCGCCCTATGCCTGGCGCTTCGAGCAGGCTGGCAAGCTCAACTTCTATCGTCCCAAACGCTTGCGGATGACCGCCAACAATGCCGAAGCCCTGTTGTTCAGTGCCCTCGCCGGCCTCGGTATCGCCCATTTGCCGACCTGGCTAATCAGCGACTACCTGCTGCGCGGCGAACTCGTGCCGCTGTTCTGCGAAGGCGCTTTGCCGGCACCGGAACCCAGCGGTATCTATGCGCTGCGCCTGGAGCGCGATAGCGGCTCGCGCAGCCGTCTGCTGCTGGAGTTTCTCAAGGCGCGTTTCGGCCCGGTGCCGCCCTGGGACCTGGCCCTGCAAAGCGGCTTGGGTCGCAGCTGAGCAGCAATCAGCAGACAGAAAAAAGCCCGGCGCCAAGGCCGGGCTTTTCAGTTCGCGGGTAAAGCCAGTATTTAGACCGGAGCTTTAGCGCGCGACTTGTACTCGCCGGTACGGGTATCGATTTCGATCCAGTCGTCGATTTCGCAGAAATCGGCAACCTTGACTTCGGTACCGTTGCTCAGCTTAGCCGGCTTCATCACCTTGCCCGAGGTATCGCCACGAGCGGAACCTTCGGTGTAAGTGATTTGGCGAACGATGGTGGTCGGCAGGTCAACCGAAACCACTTTGCCTTCGAAGAACACGGCTTCGCAGACGTCGGTCATGCCGTCAACGATGAATGGCATGACGCTTTCGAGGTCGTCTTTGTTCAGCTCGTACTGGTTGAACTCTTCGTCCATGAAGACGTAGTTCGGCTCGCTGTAGTACGAATAGGTCACAGCTACGCGGTCGAGGATGACCGGCTCAAGCTTGTCGTCGGCCTTGTATACGGTCTCGGTCGAGGAACCAGTCAACAGGTTACGCAGCTTCATTTTAACGATGGCGCTGTTACGACCGGACTTGGTGAACTCGGCCTTCTGGATGAGCCAAGGTTGGCCGTCGATCAGAGCCACACTGTTGGGCTTCATTTCTTGTGCGGTTTTCATACTAATATCCGGGTTTGGATGGAGATACGGAATTTCTAGGCCGCGTATCATAGCCAATTTCGGTAAAACTGTACCAGCGCCGCGGCAAGATCGCTCTGCGAGGCTTGCTCTAGACACCACGCCTCGGCATGCGCGGTCAGTTCCGGCCAGACTTGCTGCAACGCCAACCAGCTTTCCGCGACGCCTTCGCCGAGGTTCCACGCCCGCCACATAGCGCTCAGCGCGGCACTCGCGGCGGGCGATAAACCGTCTATATAGAGCGCGAGAAAGGCCTCGAGCTTCTCCAGGTGCACGTTTTCTTGCTGCTGATAGATGTGCCAGAGCAGCGGCCGTCCGGCCCATTGCGCGCGCACGAAAGAGTCTTCACCGCGTACCGCATTGAAATCACAGCTCCACAGCAGGCGGTCGTACTCATCCTGAGTGACGAACGGCAGCACCTGCACCGTCAAGGCACCGCGCACCTGCAAGGCGCCCGCCGCCAAACCCGTCACGCCCAACCACGCTTGCATATCGGCGAGCACCCGGCCTTCGGGCACCAGCATGTGAGTCGGCTGGGCATCTGCCGCCAGCACGTCCAACCAACTGGCCAGGCCGCGATTTTCGTAGGCAAACAGCGAGATCAGTCGGGCGTCCTCCTGCGGCGCCACGGCCAAGCGCTGCAAGAACGCCTGCCGAGCGACGGGGTCCTGCTGAAAGTTGCGACGTCGCTCGAGCAAGCCGGCTTCGCGCAGCAGCCCGCCGGTCTGCGGGCCAAAGCCCGGAAAAAAGAAGAACTTCTGCAAGCCATTGGACTGCAGCGAGGGCAGGCCGTGACAACCGCCGACCCAATCCTCTGCGCTTAAATATTCCAGATTCAGCCACAGCGACGGCCGGGCGCGCCGGGTCATGGCGGCCACATAAGGTTCTGGCAACTCGCAGGCGAAGGCCTCGATCACCACATCCGCCGCCTCGCTGGGCCGCCAAGTCGCCGGCCAGTGACGAACATCCACACCCTGTCGGCATTGTTGCGCGGCCCCCACATCGGCCTCTGGACACAAACGGGCAAAGGCCTGCAGATCATCCACCCACAGGCGCACGGCAGCATCGTGCTCGGCCACCAGTTGCCGGGCCAGACGCCAGGTCACGCCAATGTCGCCATAATTGTCGACGACGCTACAGAAGATGTCCCAGGTTGGGCGCATGTGCACTCCGACAGAAGATGACCTGACAGTTAAGCGCGGGACATGCAGGCTCGTCGCGTCCTCTGCACCTGGGCATAACGCCCGATAAAGCCGCCGCTAAATTTACTGGCCGCCTTTCTGCACGGGCTTGTTATACAGATCGACTGGCACCGTCGTGTTTGACGGCAACGTCCGGCTGCCCGCATTCGCCTCCTCAGCTGGATCGCCTGATACAACCTGGGCTTGCACCTCGGGCGACTTAACCGTGACATTCCAGCTCGCCTCCTGCCCGGCTTGCGCTGCCGCCTGAGGGCCATCGCCGAACACCGGCTTACCGGCAAAATGCAATCCGTTCAGCAACTGGCCGAGGTCATAGCCACCAGGCCTGACAAACATGGTCGCCAGCCCCCAGATAGCGACTCCTGCGACACCCAGCACAAGCCATAGTCGCCGCCCGCCACGCTTTTTGCTGCGCAGGTGCTGCGGGATGTCATCTCTATCTACTCTCATCAACGTCCTCAACGCATTAGCCACAGATTGAAAGTCTAATTTTCCGCCGCCCAATATCGTGCACAGTCAGCCGATGAGTGTCAGGGCCGCTCAACTCATCGCTCGAAATCAATTCAGAACCGCTTCGACACTTTATCGACACCAGCAAAAGCCAGAAAGCAAAAAGCCCCGACAACTTTTCAGTTATCGGGGCTTTAGCTGAATCTATCTGGCGGTGAAGGTGGGATTCGAACCCACGATACGATTTCTCGTATACACACTTTCCAGGCGTGCTCCTTCAACCGCTCGGACACTTCACCGGGTCTCGACGGTCATTGCTGTCTGTCGAGGCGCGCTAATGTAGCCGAACAGTTCGCCAAAGGCAAAAGTTTTTTCTGAAGATTCATGCGCTTATAACCAATGCGCGGCATCCATCACGTACGCCTGGAGAACCGCCCCGAAACGCTGCCGAGTAAACAGCAGCAAGCCCAACAGCATAAGCAGACTGATACCCCTCCTGCAGAAGGCATCGACTAGGTTTAGTCTTGTCGCGGCGCTGGTGCCGACGCAATCGGGCCGCCCATCGACGCTGCCCACACGCCGACGGCTAATATTCCGCGTATATAGGCCCAAGATGCATGACTCACCAGTCAGCCGCCGCGCTTTACCTGCGCCGGGTGGATGGGTAACGTCTGCTCCACTTCAGCACAAGGAACACGACCATGAGTGACCTGATCAGCTACCAACTCGAAGACGGCATCGCCACCCTGACCCTGAGCAACGGCAAGGTGAACGCCATTTCTCCCGACGTGATCGACGCCTTCAATGCCGCACTGGATCGCGCCGAACAGGACAAGGCCATCGTCATCATCACCGGCCAGCCGGGCATTCTCTCTGGCGGCTACGACTTGAAGGTGATGACCTCCGGCCCACAGAACGCGGTCAAGCTGGTCGCCGCCGGTTCTACCCTGGCACGCCGCATGCTCGCTCACCCGTTCCCGATTATCGTCGCCTGCGGTGGCCATGCCGTTGCCAAGGGAGCGTTTATCCTGCTCTCGGCCGACTACCGGATCGGCGTAGAGGGCGCCTTCAGCATCGGCCTGAATGAAGTGCAGATCGGCATGACCATGCACCATGTCGGCATCGAGCTGGCGCGCGATCGCCTGCGCAAGTCGGCGTTCCACCGCTCGGTGATCAATGGCGAGATGTTCGATCCGCAAAGCGCCGTGGACGCCGGCTTCCTCGACAAAGTGGTGCCGGCCGAACAATTGCTGGCCAGCGCTCAAGCGGTCGCCCAGCAGATGAAGAAGATCAACATGACCGCGCACAAGAACACCAAGCTGAAAGTGCGCAAGGCGCTGCTGGAAACCCTCGATAAAGCCATCGAGATGGATCAACAGCAACTGGTCTGATTCCTAGCCAATAACCTAGTAGCCCGGCCTTGAGTCGGGCTATTTGGTTATAAGACACGCCAGACGGGCTGGCTACAGCCCCCCATAGCCAAGCGCGCCCCCTTACCGGTCAACGTCAGATACTCGCCCCATCAGCCCCCAGCTACTGGCTCTATCTACTCGTCCCGCCTACGCAGATAGTTGCCCTATCAGGCGAACCCTTATGCCACTCGTCGAACAGCGACCGGCGGCTCATCAAGATAACCAGTCGCCTGCCGATCCAAGCATGACCGAAGCCTTTAGTCGTATAGACTCGCGCCCCCCAACCGTAGGGTGGCCGACCTAATTACAAGGAACATGCGCGTATGAAGATTGCTCATAAAGTGGGTCTGGCAGCAGCAACGGTGTTGTTTATCACCACTAGCCTGCTTTCGTTTGTGCAGGTCAGCCAGGTGCGCTCCAGTTTGAGCGACCAAGCAGCCTCGAGCATCAACGATGCGAGCGGGGCTCTGGCCCGACAGATCGAGAACTGGCTGAACGGCAAACTGCAGTTAATCGACCTGATGGCGCAAAATATCGACAGCCAGTTCAGTGCTGAGCAGATCCAGCGCGTATTCAACCAGCCCCTCCTCAAGCAGCAATTCCTGCTGATTTTCGGCGGACTGGATAGCGACGGCGATCGCATCACCAATGACCCCAGCTGGAATCCAACCGGTTGGGATGCTCGGCAACGCCCCTGGTACCCCGTGGCGAAGTCCGCCAGTCATGCGATGCTGACCGAGCCCTACCCGGACGCCGCCACCGGTGAGATTTTGATCTCTGCGGTAGCCAAGCTCAGCGACCAAGGCCAGTTCAAGGGCGCCTTCGGCGGCGACATCAGCCTCAAGACCATCTCCGACACCATCAATACCCTGAACTTCAACGGTGCCGGTTACGCCTTTCTGCTGGCGCGCAACGGCAACATCATCTCCCACCCGGATACCGGCCTGAACGGCAAATCCTTCAGCAGCCTGTTCGACGGCAAGAGCCCGGCGCTGAACCAGACCCTGACATCCATCACCGGGGGCGACAAGAATCTGCTGGTGTCCTTCACCCCGCTGAGCAACCTCAACGGCATGGACTGGTACATCGGCGTAGTGCTCGATGAAGCCAAAGTAATGAGCGAAGCCAACGCCCTGAGCTGGAGTGCGGCGGTGGGCACCTTGATCGGCGTGGCACTGAGCCTGCTGCTGCTGGCCGCGCTGATGAGCCGACTGCTTAAGCCCCTGGCCAACCTGCACGGCTCGTTGAACGAGATCAACCGCGGCGAAGGCGACCTCACCCGCCGCCTGCCGGCTCAAGGCAACGATGAAATCGCCCTGGTCGAGCGCGAGTTCAATAGCTTTTTGCAGAACCTGCAGAGCCTGATCGGCGATGTGATGAGCAGTTCCCGTCAGGTCAGAGCAAGCACCACGCTGACCTCCAACGAAGCCGACCAGTCGGCTAACCGCCTGCAACAACAGCTGCTGGAGCTGGACCAGCTGGCCACTGCCATGCAGGAAATGGCCTCCACCGCCGAAGAGGTTGCACGCAACGCCCAGGCCGCCGCTCAAGCCGCCATCGCCGCCGACCAGGAAACCGAGAACGGTGTCAGCGTGGTTTCGCAATCCACCGCGGCGATCAAACGCCTGGCCGATGAGATGGACGACACCAGCCAGTCGATCAACGAGCTGGCCAAGCTCAGCCACAGCATCGAATCGATCCTCTCGGTAATCACCAGCATCGCCGACCAGACCAACCTGCTCGCGCTCAATGCCGCAATCGAGGCGGCGCGCGCCGGCGAGTCGGGTCGAGGCTTCGCGGTCGTGGCCGATGAAGTGCGCTCGCTGGCCTCGCGCACCCAGCAGTCGACCCAGGAAATCCGCCAGATGATCGACCAGCTGCAAACCGGCGTGAAACAAGCCGAGACGCGCATGCAACAGAGCCGCGACACGGCCAGCAAAACGGCTGACGAGGCCAGCGCCGCCAACGACATGCTCGGGCGTATCCGCGAGGCGATCACCCGCATCAACGACATGAACCTGCAGATCGCCACCGCTGCAGAGGAACAGAGCGCCACCACCGAGGAGATCAACCGCAACACCACCAACATCCGCGACATCAGCCATGAGGTCGCCGGCGGGGCCGAGCAGCAGGTGCAGCAATGCGCCGTGATGGTCGACCAGGTGAGCCATCAGGATCGCCTGCTGAGTCGCTTCAAGGTGTGAACCTGCGGCCGTCCTGGCTGGACGGCCGCGCATCAAGGCATCGAACGGGCGCAAGATTGACCAAGCGCCCGTTCGACTCACCCCGTCAAACGCTGCAAATTCGCCGGCAATGGCCACCGATCAGCGCCATTTGCCGTAAGGCCTGCACGACCGTACACTGCGCGCCCTTTGTTCTGGCGGGCGTAAACAATGCTTTTTCTTCTGCGCATGCTGGCGATGGGCGTGCACTTTATCCTCGCGGGTATCCTCGGCCTGCTCCTCGGTCTGAGCCGCCCGTTCAACCCCGACAACAGCCGCCTGTGCGCCCGCCTCTATTCATTGCCGGCACTGTGGTTGTTACGCCTGAAACTGAAGACCGAAGTCAAACCGCTGCTGCAACACAGGGGTGCCTGCGTCATCGTCGCCAACCACCAGTCCAACTACGATCTGTACGTGCTTGGCCGCGTGGTGCCGCACCGCACCGTCAGCATCGGCAAGAAAAGCCTGAAATGGGTCCCCCTTTTCGGTCAGCTCTACTGGCTGGCCGGCAACGTGTTGCTCGACCGCAGCAACGCGCTCAAGGCCAAACGCGCCATGCTCACCACCACCGACACCCTCAAGCACCAGAACACCTCGATCTGGGTGTTCCCGGAAGGCACCCGCAACCTCGGTGAAGATCTGTTGCCCTTCAAGAAAGGCGCCTTCCAGATGGCGATTGCCGCCGGCGTGCCGATCATCCCGGTGTGCGCCAGCAGTTACGCCAAGCACATTCGCCTGAACCGCTGGAACAGCGGCAACATC
>JBFKAF010000110.1:0-8467 GCA_041621735.1 Pseudomonas sp. | reverse complement strand
TGGCATTGGCGAATGGGCGAGTTTCCATGTCCCGCCAGGCACCCGCGTGCTGGGTATCGGTCTCGACGAGCAGGACGACACGCTCTGCAGCAAGGGCCGCCTGCGCCGCGAACTGGCCGTACCCGTGGCCAATGGCGAGCGCTTGCACTTTCGCATCGTCAGCGAAGCCAAGAGCGGGTTCGATATCAGGCCCGTTACCCCTTAGTGCTGCATTTGCCGTCCGGGCGTGCGAATCCATCGCCAACGGTTAAGTAGGGGCGCGCCACTCAATCTACCACTTGCCTTGAACCCTTAATGCAGCACACCTCATGAGGCCCGCAATCAGTTACATGACTTGCCGGGCACTCGTGGCTGACGCACTGCACCGCTCGCCACCCAACCTGTCCGTCCTGTCGGCTTATGCTTCGTCGCCCAAAGGGTTGCCGCCGTTTAGCACTGATAGAGTCGGCTAGTCATGTTGGCGTGTCGCTATCAGGCACTTAACGCGGACGCTGCATGGGTAATCTGCTAACTCCGAATCAATCAGACCCTGTGTGGCAGTGAGGAATACCCGGTGGCAGCAGACGAATACGGCCTAGACGCTTTTGTCAGTGACGTTCGACGCATCATGAATCAAGCACTGGATGAGCCAAGCCTGCTTGCCCAGGTCGCGCCGCTGGCGAGACGGGCAGCGTTAGCCCCGGGCTGGCGCTCCGCGGCCAATTACCTCGCCGACCCGGAACTGGGCTTCGGCACCACCTTGCTGCATGCCGAAGCCGACCATTCGTTGTTCATCGTGGCCGATTGCTGGTTGGCCGGGCGCGGCGTCAATGCCCACGACCACGGCACCTGGGCGGTGGTGGTCGGCGTCGATGGGCGGGAGAAGAATACTCATTGGCAGCGAGTCGATGACGCTACGCAAGCCGGTTACGCGGAATTGCGCAAAGTCAGGGAAGAGACGCTCGCCGAAGGCGATGTGCTGAGCATGCCCACGGGGGCGATCCACAGCGTTTGCAACGAAACAGCCAACACCACCTTGTCGTTCCATGTTTACGGGCGCCACCTCAACCATACCGGGCGCTCGCAGTTCGACCCGGAACAGAAGATCGAGAAGCCGTTCATTATCGAAACCCGGTGATAGGGCTGTTAATTGAGGTAATTCACCCGGTTTTCTCAGTTCCTGGCAGCAGGCTCCCTCATCAGGCTGAGGGCTTTTCGTGGTGGTTCTAGTCCAAAAAACCGGGGCAGGCACTTGGGCCTGCCCCGGTTGTGATTGGGAGTACGGGATGAGTCGGCCGCTTACTTGATCCAGTGCTTGCCCCAATGGGTGATGTCGTAGGCCGAGGAGGCCTTGGACCTGGACAGTATCCCCGGTTGGCTTTCGGCCGCCTTGGCTGCGGCTATCTGGTCGTCGACGACCTTGGTCGACAGGGACAACCAGCTGGTGGCAAAAGCCGCCGCATCGGCATTGATCTCCAGGGCCTGGAGGTTGATGTTGCTGATATCGTCGCAGCTCTGGTGATAGCAGGGGTCGAAGGCTTCGCCGAACTGACCGCCGTACTTGGTCGCCTGCGCCTCGGACTTGAGCACCTCGGCGCCGGTGAACAGGCCACCGAAGGCGATGCCGTCGGTGAAGAACTGCGCGTAGTCGGAACGGAAGCTGATCTCGTCGCCTTCGGACGGCAGTGCACGTTTGCCGTAATACTGCTCGAACAGTTTTTCCACGGCTGCCGAACCCGGCGGGCCTTCCAGGCCGAACTCGGAGCCATCGCCGTCGTAGATGAAATAGGCAAAGTTGGGGGAGGCGATCATGTCGAAGTTCAGGTAGACCTTGATCTTGGCTTTCTCCTCTGGCGTGAGGTTCTGCACGTAGTAGGTCGAGCCCACCAGGCCGGATTCCTCGGCACCCCACCAGGCAAAACGCACCTTGTTGCGCGGGTGAGTCTTGCGCATCTGCAGGGCCATCTCCAGGATCGCCGCACTGCCCGAGCCATTGTCCTGTACGCCGGCCCCTTCATACACCGAGTCGAGGTGTGCACCAACCATCACCACGTTGTTTGGGTTGCCGCGTCTGGTTTCTGCCACGAGGTTGAAGGTCTGGGTGCGCTCACGCACCACGTCCGTCACCAGGCGCAGTTGCTGCTCCTGGGTGTTGGCCCAGGTCACGCCGTTGTCGTAGGTGGCGAACATCACCGGGATACCGCCTGCGTAGCTATCGCCCAGGGTTGCGTTGAGCAGGCCTTTACGCTCGTCGCCGTTGCCCTGGTTGAAGATGATGACCCCCACCGCGCCAGCCGCAGCGGCGTTTTCGGCCTTTTGCTGGAAGCTGCAGGCGCCGCGCTGGATCAGGGCTATGCGTCCTGAGGGGAAGTTGGCGAAGTCTTCCTCCTCACAGCCGCTGGTCGAGGTGTTGTCCGGGCCGAGCTGGAGATCGACCGCGGCGAGCTGGGCCGTGACGTCACCGGCGTCGGTCTGCGACAGGTAGGTGAAGTCCACCTCCCATTCGTACAGGACTGGGGTCGGAGCTGTCGCTTGCAGGATGCCGGGACCTTGCGGGTAATAGGCGGTAAAGGGGAACGCCTGCAGGGTTACGGCGTAGCCGGCGCTCTCCAGGGTCGACTTCACGTAGTCCACGGAGGCCTGGTAGCCCGGCAGGCCGGCTGCCCGTGTGCCCCCGTTGGCGGCGGCGATGTCATGCAGCATCTGCAGGTGGTGCATCACCTTGCTCGCCTGCATGCAGCGCGGCAGGCCGAGAGGGGTGCTGTTGAGGATGCCGAGTCGGCACTCGAAGGGCAGTGGTCTGGCGGGGCTCCAGAACTCGTTGAACAGGTCGCTTTCCTGGGTGGCGAGTGCCGAGCCGGAGAGAGCCAGAACGACAGTACCAACGGCAGCTCGTAGTTTGTTTCGGGAATAAGGCATGCTTCCTCCAATCCTTAATGGAGATTTCGGTTGGCGGCTTGGCTTGTGGCCCAGCCGCCACTAGTCCTTTACTGCATCGATCGGACACGCCTCGAGACTAGTCAAGAATGCGGGGAAGCTCTGGCAAGTGTTGCGTTATGCGAACTTCGCCAGGTTTTTCTGCCTGTCTAAGCATTGATAACGCTATGGGTCTGGTTTTTTCCGCGATTGCCAAGCGGTACTGCATGGGTGCGAAAGCCCTATCAGTTGCCGGCTGGTTTCAGCGTGCTTTGCTGAACGTGGCCAATTGCTCGATCAGCAGTTTGAGGATATGGCGGCGGGTGATGACGCCGAGGACCTTGTTGTTGCCGTCGATCACCGGATAACTCTTGGGTTTGTCGCCAAGCATCTGCTGGGCCAGATTGAGTGGATCGGTGTCGAGTTTTACCGACAGCACATCGGCACGCATGATGTCTTTGACGGTCGCCACCCGCTGATTGTGATAAACCACCTGGATGCTGATCTGCAGGCACTCCTGTTCAGAAATCCAGCCGAGCAGCTTGCCCTCGCGGTCAACCACCGGGCCGCCGAACATGGCTTTTTTCAGTAGTTTTTCTGAGGCCTCGACGACGGGCATATCGGGATGAATGATGGCGAAATCGTTACTCATGCAATTAGCGATAGAGGCAGCAATCACGGTGGTGCTCCAAATTTAGGGTCGTGCGGTGCACCTCAAGTGCCAATTGCCGGGGTTGGCATGCGCGTCACTTGAGGGCTAAGCCGCGGTACGGGGCGGGCGTTTGTTTGAACAAGCAGCACGCTATTGCCTGTGTCTCAGGCCGTTGCCGGACAAAACGGCTGTTCCGAGTTTTACGCTAAGCAAGTTCCAGGCCGCAGGCCAAGCCCCTTGTATACCCGCCCAGGGCTGTGTGCATGGCAGCCGGCTGGTGCCGAGAGCAAGCACGTCGAGCGCTGCTCATCGGGGCATGGCTTTTACGGCGCGCTTGCTGACGATATGCGCACTCAGAGGGGGCGCCACGGTCTGTGTTTGGCGCTATAGAGGTGCGCGAGTGGTGCATCTTGGTGCGAATTAGCGCAGGCAATACCCCGCATGTGCACTGTTGCAGGTCAGTGGCCGCCTGTGCGGGGCCGGGCCGGGCTTCTAAGCTTGCGCTGAAGCGTTTTCGCTGGGCTCGAGCTACCTGGTCAAAGGTAGCGCTGCGCCCATCAGCGCGAACAACCCACCGCAGCAGCGATTGAAGCCCTTGCCGCTGCGTAGCAGCCAGAGCCGGATGCGGTGGGCAAGGCGCGCGAGCAGGTACTCCACCAGGCCTTCGACGACTGCGAAGGTCAACGCCATCACCATGAATTGCAGCCAGAGGTCGCGTTGTGGGTCAATGAACTGCGGCAGAAAGGCGCCGTAGAACAGGATCACCTTAGGATTGGAAACCGCCGAGAACAGGCCTTGGCGAAACAGGCTCGGTGCGCTCTTGGGGCGCGCCTGTTCTGGCGTGGTCAGATGCAGGGCGGGGGCGCGCCAGAGTTGAATGCCGAGCCAGATCAAATAAGCGCCACCGAGCCATTTCAGGATGATCAGGGCATGGGCCGAGGCTTGCAGCAGGGCGCCGATACCGAACATCGACAGGGCGATCAGCACGACAAAGCCGATGACGCCGCCAGCCACGGTATAGAGGGTCTTACGATGCCCATACAGCGCGCCGTGGCTGAGCGCCAATAACCCATTGGGGCCTGGGGTCAGCGACAGGCCGATCACGGCGGTGAGGTAAATCAGCCAGGTATGCAGGGCCATCATCGAACATCCATCCAGGTGGGTCTCGTTACGCCTTGTGAGCGGCGTGGGTGCAGGTGCGAGACGCAGTGTTTTTTCACGGCTGAGCCAGTGGGTCAAGTCTGGCGAGTGTTTTAATCGCAAAGGTCAGACGCGGCAACGACGTTGTACCTGCAGCGCGGGCAATCGCGAGCATAAAAAAACGGGGCTGTATTTACTACAGCCCCGGTAAGGGGAATCAATGAGCATTGCCCAGCATTGAGTGGGGCTCAGAGAACGCTCAACGGGTACTCGAGGATGACGCGAACCTCGTTGACGTCGCCATCGATCTGGTTGGATGAGCCGCGGTGTACCGCATGACGGACGCGCAGGGATAGATCCTTGGCATAGCCGTCCTGCACCACGTACTTGGCCTCCAGGTCGCGCTCCCAATGTTTCTCGTTGTTGGCGGCGGCATCGAAGAAACCGCTGAGCGGATCGGCCTTGGTGCCATCGATATTGTCACCCCTGATATAGCGTGCCATCAGCGTTAGACCCGGTGCGCCGTAGTTGGCGAGATCCAGGTCGTAACGCAGTTGCCAGGATTCTTCGCGGGGAGCGTTGAAGTCCGAGTATTGCACCGAGTTGGCCAGATAGATGGCGTTGAAACCGATGTAATCGAAGCCGGTATCACTATTAACTTTCTGGAAGGCCAGGGTCAGCGCGTGTGCGCCGAACGCATATTTGGAGGCCAGCGACCAGGTGGTGTTGTTGATGTCGCCGGCCAATGCCTTGCCGTCATCAAGGGTGCGGTAGATGTTGAAGTCGAAGCTCAACGCACGCATATCTCCGAGGGGGATGTTGTAGTTGGCGTTACCGTAGTAACGGTGCCAGGTGTCTTCAACATCAGAGGCGAACAGGCTGAAACTCAAGTTGTCCGAGGCGGTATAACTACCCCCGGCCCAGTCGACCGTATCGCCTACGTCCCCGGCATATTGAATCTGCAGTTCACCGTCGGAATTGGTACTGGCGAACTCGTTCATCGCGGTGATATGACCGGCATCGATATTGAGGTTTTCAATTTCGTCGCTGTTAAGGAAGATGCCGGTAGCGGTTTGCGGCAGAAGACGGGCATCGCCGGTCGCCACCATCGGGTTCTCGACTTGTTTCTCACCGAGTTTCAGGGTGGTGTTCGACACTCTCAACTTGAGCACGCCGCCTGACTCGCCGTAAGCATCGCCGGGTTCGCCGTCGTCTTCGATCGGTAGCAGGAGGGTGCCTGTGCGACCGCCGCCGCTATCCAGTTTCAGGCCAAGAAAGCCGTAGGCATCGACGCCGAAGCCCACCGTGCCTTGGGTGAAACCGGATTCGTAGAAGGCCATGATTCCGTGGGCCAGTTCTTCGCGATAGCCTTTGCGCTGACCAGCGGGTTTGAACTGGTTAGTACCTGCACCATTAGAGCCTCCGTTGCGGAAGTCTCGGTTGAAGTAGAAGGTACGATTGAGGAGGTTGAAGGTGCTGTCTTCAATGAAACCTTGAGAGTCGGTTTGTTGGCTGGCATCGGCCATCTGCAGAGTGGCTGCCGATACCGCCAGAGCGACTATGCTCCACTTAATAACTTGCATTGGTACATCTCCTACATGGACCTGGATCTATTGTCGTTGTGCCAATGCCAGCGTTCTGTGCTGACGTTTTCAGCGTAGCCACGGCCTTTGCTGTTTCAAACTTTATTTGTTTTTTAACAACTTATAACGGCTATTTCATGTTGATTTCAGATAAGCGGTTGCATATCGCCAAGGTTTTAATCAATTAAAGAATATTGATTTTTTATTATATAGCCATTGGTGCTATGAATTTGTACTTCCAGGGTGCGGGCCCGGTCATAAACTGATAGATGCAAAAAGCCGGTGATTTTTAGTGTGCACTCCTCGAATACATCCCCCCGGATGATTTACCTGCCAGGCGGTAATGAGTGGGTCGCGGTGGTTCAAGAACGCGTCTATCTGCGGGTGGAACAACTTGAATATGGCGCTTAACCAAGGGGGGCCGGCCAAGAAGGGTAAGCATGATCGACGCAGAACCAGTCGAGCATCTCGATTAGCGCGGACGCTGGGTGCCAGGTCTCACTCGTTACCCAGTGGTTGCCGGCACACTGACCGATGGGATAGCCCCAGGAATCCATGGAGATCGCATTCGGGTGGGCGATGGCCTGGTCGTTGCTGGGCCACTGTTCGCTGGCAAGAGGGTTGCAGTCATCGTCGAGTCAACCAGTACGGCAGCAGAAAACAGGGATGTCAGAGGCTTGCCCGCTCAGGTAATTCGGCCGGCCGGATGGGCCTTTGGTCGTGTTGGCAGTTCGATATCCATGGATTAAGTTTGGTATTTGCAACTGCAAACACAAGACTCTGCTGTCGAGTTTGTTGGCATATTACGTGCCTTAAAAATTGGTTGGATATATCCCTTCCCCGTCTTCGCAACAACAAAGGATGAGCCCATGTCCGTGACCTTGCTTTTCGATCAGCTGCTACGCACGGTGGGGCTGCGCACACTCAACCAGCAGTTTCTCTTTTCCTATGCGCTGATGTTCCTGTTGGCGGTTAGCGCATCGGTGGCGCTCTACTTGAGCATGTCGGTCTCACCGGAGACCATCAATGTGGCCGGCGCCCAGCGCATGCTCAGCCAGAAAATGACCAAGGAGGCGCTGCTGCTGCGTGAGGGCGTGATCCCCAAGGCGACCCTGGAGGCCACCATCGCGCAGTTCGAGCAGGCGCATCAGGACCTGCTTAACGGCAACCCTGGGCGAAATGTCTCGGCGATTGAGGCCGGCGGCGCGATAGCGGTCCAAGTACGCCTGGTCGGACAGCTCTGGCAGGCCTTTCGTGGGCAGCTGGAGGCGATGACTCAGACCGGGCAAAAGAGCGACTCTCAGGCACTGGAGAGCACCTCGGTCAATCTGTTGCGCGAGATGAACAAAGCCGTAGGATTGATGGCGACCGATGTGGAGCGCTCGCAACGCACTCAGATGTGGCTGGCTTTCGCCTGTGTGATGGGCATTCTGCTGTTGGTGGTACTGGGTCGACAGTTCGGCCTGCGCCCATTGATGGATAGCCTGCGCGAAGTCGAAACGGCACTGTCCCGGGTGGGCGATGGCGACTTCACTCATGCTCTGCAGCACCACGCCCAAGACAATGAAATCGGCCGTATTGTGCTGGGCTACAACCGCATGCAGGAACAGGTGCGCAGCTTGCTCGAGCAGGTGAAGGCAATCGGCCGGAATACCCGTGAGCATGCCAACCAGGTCGTTGCGACCGCCCAGGCGGCAGGCGACGGTGTGCGCCAGCAGCATGAGAATCTGGATCAGGTGGCCACGGCGATGAACGAGATGAGCGCGACGGTGGCGGAAGTCGCCCGCCATGCTGCCCAGGCCGCGGAGTCTGCAGGTAACGCCGACAGCTGCACCAAGGCCGGTCAGCGGGCGGTACAGCGTACCGCCGAGTTGATTACCAGCCTGTCCGCGCAGATGGAACACAGCTCCTCGCAAATGACCATGCTGCGTACTGAAACCGAAGGCGTCGGCAAGGTGCTGGAGGTGATTACCGGGATCGCCGAGCAGACCAACCTGCTCGCCCTCAACGCGGCCATCGAGGCTGCCCGTGCGGGCGAGGCCGGCCGAGGTTTCGCCGTGGTGGCGGATGAGGTACGCACCCTGGCCAGCCGTACCCAGCAATCCACCGGGGAAATCCAGACGATTATTCAGCGCCTGCGCGATGGCGCCCAGCAGGCGGTGCTGGCGCTGCAGGACAGCGCCAAACTGGTGCATGA
>JBFKAF010000109.1:0-8484 GCA_041621735.1 Pseudomonas sp. | reverse complement strand
GCAGGCTTCTCGCCATAACCCGACCTCCCGTCATTGGTGGGAGCCCTGCGCTTTGCTAACCTGCACGCGCTCGCGCCTGGCCGTGGCGGTGAGCCCCGCCAGATACGGCCGTACAGGCCAATAGCCCAGGAGAGGCCGGTAACCCATGAAGTCCCCCGGTGGCATGCTGCTGGCGAGTATCGAGCTGGATCGCACGAGTTCTGCACCGCTGTATCGGCAGTTGTATCTGCAGATACGCCAGCAGATCCTCGCTGGCCATCTGCACGGGGGCATGCGTCTGCCGTCGACCCGTACCCTGTGCGCGGAGATGGGGCTATCGCGGATTACCATACTCAATGCCTTCGACCAGCTGACCGCGGAAGGCTTTCTGGAGCCGCGCCCAGGTGCCGGTACTTTTGTCTGTGCCGAGTGGGGCGGCCGTGATGCGGCGGCCGACCAGCCGCGCAAGGCGCCACGACTGTCGAACCTGAGTCAGTCGCTACTGTCGCTGCGCAGTGACCATTTCAGTGGCATCTCATACGCCGCATGGGAGCCCGGTTGTCCGACCTCGTTTCTGCCCAGCCATGCCGCTTACGACGCCTTCCCCTTGCCGATCTGGAAGCGCCTGATGAGCCGTCACCTGCGTCAGCCGACCAAGGACATGCTCAGCTATGGCGAGCTGAAGGGGCAGCGGGCGCTGCGCGAGGCGATCGCCGAGTACGTGTATGACGCGCGCGGGATCCACTGCAGCGCCCAGCAGGTGGTGATAGTGTCGGGCGCCCAGCAGGCCTTCAACCTGCTGGGCATGCTCTTGCTCGACCCGCAGGACAGCGTGTGGATGGAGGATCCGGGGCATATCGCCGCGCGCATCGCTTTCCAGGCCCAGGGCAGCCGGATAGTCCCCTTGCGCATCGACGAGGAAGGCATCGACGTGCAGCAAGGGTTGCGCGAGTGTCCGGGGGCTCGCCTGGCGTTCACCACGCCGTCGCGCCAGCACCCGCTCGGCAGCACCATGAGCTATGCGCGGCGCCTCGAACTGATCGAATGGGCGGGGCGCAACCTGGGCTGGATCATCGAGGACGATTGCGACAGTGAGTTCCGTTATCGGGGGCGCGCGCAGCCCGCGCTCTACGCCATGGACCAGTGGGCCCGGGTGGTGTACGTCGGCACCTTCAGCAAGGTGCTGTTTCCTTCGCTGCGCTTGGGCTATGTGATTCTGCCGGAGGCGCTGGTCGAGCCGTTCTGCGCCATGCGTGCGGTGATGGATCGCAGTCCCGCCACGCTGCTGCAGGCGGTCACCGCCGACTTTATGCGCGAAGGTCACTTCCTCGGCCACATCAGGCGCATGCGCGCGCTCTATCAGGCGCGTCAGCAGCGCCTGCTGGAGGCGCTGCACAAGCGCCTTGGCCATTTCATCAGGGTCCAGCCGGTGGACGCCGGCATGCACCTGATCGGCTGGCTGCCGCCCGAGCTGGATGACGCGGCCATCGCCCAAGGGCTGGCCAGTCAGCAGATCTATACCTATGCCCTGAGCGACTACTGCATCCAGCGCTACCTGCCGCCCGGCCTGCTGATAGGTTTTGCCGGCACGCCAGAGGAGCAGGCCGCCGATAAGGTCGAGGCCCTGGCGCAGGGCCTGATAAGCATGGGCTACAGAGTCTGAGGTCAACCTTATAACCGCCGAGCAAGAGGCGCGTGGAGGGTGCGGGTGGTTGTAAAAGTGGTCTTAACAATTAGCTAGTAATGGCTATAGGGATAGCTCCATTCCCGCGAGATAAAGGCACCACCGGCCAAGCCGGTGCCTACACGAGGAATGATTGCAATGAACCCTATCCAAGCGCGCTTCAGCGCCCTGTTGAGCCATAAGGCCGGCGGCGCCAGCCCTGCGCCCTTACTCACCCCGTCACTGGCGCGAAAACTGCTCGAACGGCTCGAGCAACTGCGTCTGTTCGCCCACGGCTACCCCTTGCTCAGCAACCTGACCCAGGGGCTTGTGCAACCGGCCGATTTGCTCGATTTCGCCCACCGTCATGAACTCCAGGGATTGAGCCTGCACCTGCTCGATGGCGAAGCCAACAGCCTCGCCCGGATGAGCCCCGAGCAGCTTCAGGCGTTTGCTCGCAAGGCCGAGGAGTTGAGCCTGGACCTGCACCTGGAGATCAGCAGCACCCGTAAAGCGGACGTCGATCAGGTGGTGGCTGTCGCCCGAACCCTGGGGGTGCGCAACATCCGTGTCTACTCGCGCTATGAGGGGCCGCTCTCGCGGGTGATGGATCTGATCGAAACCGATCTGCATTACCTCGCCAAACTGGCGGATCAGCACGACCTGTTCTTCGACTTCGAGCAGCACGAAGAGCTGAAGAGCGGCGACATTGCGCGATTGCTGGCGCGCCTCGACCACCCACGCCTGCATGCGCTGTTCGACTTCGGCAACATGATCAACGCCTGCGAACAGCCGCTCGCGGCGCTGCAAACCCTGGCGCCGCATATCCGCCAGGTGCACCTGAAAGGGGTGCGCATCGTCGCCGAACAGAACGGTTTCGGTCACCAGGGCGTGCTCCAGGGCAGCGGCGACGATGACTTGCCTGGGCCGCGGATGCTTTACGAACTGCTGATGCTGGGTGAGCGGACGCCCCAGGTCATAGCCTTCATCCTGGAGCAGGAAAACCACTACATCGCCCCGGCATTCCGCCAGTCGGATGAAGCGCAAGACCCCTTTATTCCCTATCGGGAGATGAGCGAGACGGCCCTGCCACCCGGTTACACCGCGCAGCGGATGGCCGCCGATGAGTGGCGTTGGGCGAACAATCAGATTCGCTATGTGCGCGGCTTGCTGGGCGAGTTGCAGGTCCTGGCCGAACTGACCCTGGCGGATACGTCGCTCACCTGCGTCTGAGCTCAAGCGGCGCTCGGCAGATACCAATTTGTTTACTGTGGAGAACAACAATGACAGCACAGGCCAAAGCCAAATGGCTCAGATTCCTGGTCCTCATCATCGGTGGCGGGACCATCTATAAGCTGGCGAACCTCAAGGACGCCTTCTACGTACCCATGCAGGAGTACATGGGGCTCAGCCATACCGAGATCGGCACGCTCTTGAGCGCCAATGCCATTATCGCCACCGCCCTGTTCGTGGTCGGCGGCATGCTCGCCGATCGCTTCGACACCCGCAAACTGATCCCCTTGGGCTTGATCGGCACCGGTGGTTTGGGGGTTTACCTGGCGACCTTTCCCGGTTTCGACAAGCTATTGATAGTCTTCAGCCTGTTTGCCATCTGCGCCGACTGCATTTTCTGGCCTTCCCTGCTCAAGGCGATCAGGAACCTTGGCGATGACCAGGAGCAGGGGCGCATGTTCGGCTTGCTCGAAGGCGGGCGCGGGGTAGTCGACACCCTGGTGGCGTTCTCCGCCCTGGGGGTGTTTGTCGCCATGGGTTCGGGCGAAACGGGCCTGAAGTCGGCGATCCTGTTCTATGCGCTGATCGACATTCTCGCCGGCATCCTCACCTGGTTCCTGCTCAGTGAAGGCGCGACGCAGCCTGCAGCGACCCAGCGTTCCGGTCTCTCCGGCCTGCTCGAAGCCGTCCGGGTGCCGGGCGTCTGGCTGGTCAGCTGCAACGTGTTCATGGTCTATATCGTCTACTGCGGCCTGACCTATTTCATCCCCTACCTGAAGGATATGTACGAGTTGCCGGTGGCCCTGGTCGGCGCCTACGGCATCATCAACCAGTATTTCCTCAAGGTCTTGGGCGGCCCGGCGGGCGGCTTCCTGGCGGACAAGCGCTGCAAGAGTTCGACGCGTTATTTGAAGTGGGCCTTCCTCGCGCTGCTGCCGACCATGGCGGTGATCATGCTGATTCCCAAGGGCTCGAGCTTCATCTTCGCCGGCATGGCCGCCACGCTCTCCTTCGCCTTGATCGTCTTCACCATGCGCGGCGTGTTCTGGGCGCCCATGAGCGAGGTGGGGATTGCTCCGCATATCACCGGCTCGGCCTTTGGTATCGGCTGTCTGATCGGTTATGCCCCCGGCATGTTCGCCTATGTGATCTATGGCGCCATCCTGGATAGCTTTCCGGGCCAGCAAGGCTACGACTATGTCTTCTCCCTGATGAGCCTACTGGCGGTGATCGGCTTCATGGTTTCCAGCCTGCTGTATCGCAGCGTGCGGAACCGCTCGGTTGAGCTGCCCGCGAGTGCGCTGGCTCAGAACTGATGGAGCGAAGGCGAGGTGCGTCGAGAGCGGGGGCCACTCCCCGCTCGCGGCGACCCTGGCTGTTGCGCGCTTGCGCAGGATATGGCCGGGGCTGCAATCGCAGCCCCGGCCATATCCGTTGCAGTGCAGGCCAAGGTTGGCGCTTGGCCGCCGGAAACCCGATTATCTGCGGGTCAGCAACACGCCCGCTTCCATGTGGTGGGTGTAGGGGAACTGGTCGAACAGGGCGCAGCGCTCCACCCGGTGGCTGTCGCTGAGCTGGCTGATATTGGCCGCCAGGGTCTCCGGGTTGCAGGAGATGTAGAGGATGCGCTCGAAGCGCCGGGTCAGTTCGCAGGTGTCCGGGTCCATGCCGGCGCGCGGCGGGTCGACGAACACGCTGCCGAAGTCGTAGCTCTTCAGGTCGATGCCGGCCAGACGGCGGAACGGGCGCACCTCGTTGAGCGCCTCGGTCAGTTCCTCGGCGGACAGGCGCACCAGGCACACGTTGTCCACGCCGTTGTCTTCCAGGTTGGCCAGGGCGGCGTTCACCGAGCTCTTGCTGATCTCGGTGGCCAGCACCTTGCGTACCCGGGTGGCCAGCGGCAGGGTGAAGTTGCCGTTGCCGCAGTACAGCTCCAGCAGGTCGTCGTCGCGCTGGCCGAGGGCCTCATAGGCCCAGCTCAGCATTTTCTGGCAGACCGCGCCGTTGGGCTGGGTGAAGGCGCCTTCCGGCTGGCGGTAGCGGAAGCTGCGCCCGGCGACTTGCAGTTCTTCCTCGGCGAAGTCCCGGCCTATGACGATGCGCTTGCCGCGTGAGCGGCCGACCAGGCTGACCCCCAGCTCGGTCGCGAGCTTCTGGGCCTCGGCTTGCCAGGCTTCGTCCAGCGGACGGTGATAGCACAGGGTGATCAGCGCATCGCCGGCCAGGGTGGTGAGGAACTCGACTTGGAACAGCTTGAAGCTCAGCACCTGGCTGGCCTGCCATGCGCTTTTAAGCTGTGGCATCAGCTGGTTGATCCGCGTGCTGGCGATGGGGAAATCGTCCAGCAGAATCGGCGTGTGCTTGTCGCCTGGGGCGAACATGGCGTAGTGACGCTGCTCGGCCTCGCGCCACAGGCGGAACTCGGCGCGCAGGCGGTAATGCTCGCGCGGCGAGTCGAACACCTCGGGTTCGGGGGCGGCGAACGGCGCCAGCAGTTCGATCAGGCGCTGTTTCTTCTCGGCAAGCTGGCTGGTGTAGGTAGCGGGATCGAACTGCGAAAGACTCATGAATCACTCTGAGGTTGGACAATTGGAATGATGTATCTGATCCGGCATTTACGCCGGCTCAGGGTAGCCTGGATGCACTCCAGGCCAGGCTAAAGAGTTGTCCCGGATTGCATCCGGGCTACAAGCTGCGCTCGGATGGTCAGTCTCAGGCAAACCAGCCGAGCTTGACCACAAACAGCAGCGAGAGAATCACCAGCGCCGGGTTGAGGTCGCGCCAGCGTCCGGCCAGCACTTTCACCAGGGTCCAGGTGATGAAGCCGAAGGCGATGCCGTTGGCGATCGAGAAGGTCAGCGGCATGGCCAGCGCGGCCACGGCCACGGGGGCGGCGACGGTCAGGTCGTCCCAGTCTATCTGCGCCAGGCTGCTCATCATCAGCACCGCGACGAACAGCAGGGCCGGCGCGGTGGCGTAGGCCGGCACGGCGCCGGCCAGCGGGGCGAAGAACAGGCTGAGAAGGAACAGCAGGGCGACCACGCAGGCGGTCAGGCCGGTGCGCCCGCCGGCGCTGATGCCGGCGGCCGACTCGAGATAGCTGGTGGTGGTCGAGGTGCCCAGAGCGGCGCCGGCCATGGTCGCGGTGCTGTCGGCCAGCAGGGCGCGACCGAGCTTGGGCATCTTGCCGTCCTTATCCAGCAGATTGGCCTTCTGCGCCACGCCGACCAGGGTGCCGGAGGTGTCGAACAGGTCGACGAAGAGGAAGGCGAAGATCACGCTGAGCAGGCCGATGTCCAGGGCACCCATGATATCCAGTTGCAGCAGGGTCGGTGCCAGGGCGGGCGGCATCGACACTACGCTGCCCAACTGCGACAGACCCAGGACGATCGACAGACCGGTGATCAGCAGGATGCCGATCATCACCGCGCCGGTGACGCGGCGGTAAGCCAGGGCGGCGATGACGAAGAAACCCAGGCAGGCCAGCAACGGGCCGCCCTGACTCATGTCGCCGAGGCCGACCAGGGTGGCCGGGTGGTCGACCACTATGCCGGCGTTCTTCAGCGCGATGATCGCCAGGAACAGGCCGATGCCGGCGGCGATACCGGCGCGCAGGGCCATGGGGATGCTGTTGATGATCCATTCGCGGATCTTGAAGATCGACAGCACAAAGAAAATCACCCCGGAGAGGAACACCGCGCCCAGCGCCACCTGCCAGGTGTGGCCCATGGTCAGCACCACGGTGTAGGTGAAGAAGGCGTTGAGGCCCATGCCCGGCGCCAGGGCGATCGGGTAATTGGCTACCAGGCCCATGACCGCCGAACCAATGGCCGCCGCCAGGCAGGTGGCGACGAACACCGCGCCATGGTCCATGCCGGTTTCGGCGAGGATGCTCGGGTTGACGAAGAGGATATAGGCCATGGTCAGAAAGGTGGTGAGACCAGCCAGCACCTCGGTACGCACCGTGGTCTGGTGCGCTTTGAGTTGGAACAGCTTTTCCAGCATGCGGAGCTC
Organism: Pseudomonas sp.; assembly: GCA_041621735.1. Lineage (GTDB taxonomy): Bacteria > Pseudomonadota > Gammaproteobacteria > Pseudomonadales > Pseudomonadaceae > Aquipseudomonas. Next base: position 1,595 of record JBFKAF010000109.1, on the reverse strand, counting down.
CCTGTGACGTCTGATGCGCCGTTATTAGATGTGCAGAACGAAAGCAAAGCACAGCCACTGGCAAGTGCATCATTTTGCTGGCGGTCTGGGAAAAGGCGCGCATCATATCAGCTAGGCTCCAGCCGGTGAATTTATGACCGGGCGGGTCGTTTTCGTTCTGAAATTTCGAGGAGGTCAGCATGACTACACGCGCCGTAATTACCGTTGCTGATGGCGTCGAGGACATCGAATGCGTGACCCTGATCGATGTGCTGCGACGCGCCGAAATCGAGGTGGTAGTCGCCAGCATCGAAGGCCGGCGGATGATCACCTGCGCCCGTGGCACCCGCCTGACCGCCGATGCCATGCTGGTCGACGTGCTGGCCCAGGACTTCGACCTGGTCGTGCTGCCCGGCGGCATGCCCGGCGCGCAGCGCCTGGCCGAGCATGAGCCGCTGGCCGAGCGGGTACGCCAGCAGGCCAAGGCCGGCAAGTTGTTCGCCGCTATCTGTGCGGCGCCGGCGATGGCCCTGCAGTCATACGGCGTGCTCAAGCAGCGGCGGATGACCTGCTACCCGAGCTTCAGCGAGCGCCTCAGCGGTTGCACCTTCGTCGATCAGCCGGTGGTGGTCGACGGCAACTGCATCACCAGCCAGGGGCCGGGCACCGCCCTGGAGTTTGCCCTGTGCCTGGTCGAACAGCTGCGCGGCAAGGGCACGCGCAAGCAGGTGGCCGAGGCCATGCTGGTGGGCTAGGCGCCTGCCGAGCTTGGCTGGGGAGCGCTGGTGGGGCTGGGGTCGCTGAGCTGATCGCGGCGGGCCAGGCTGGGGAACAGCTTGATCCAGGTGCCGGTGACCAGCAGGGTGCCGACGCCGCCGAGCACCACCGCCGGCACCGTGCCGAACCAGTGCGCGGTGAGGCCGGATTCGAATTCGCCGAGCTGGTTGGAGGCACCGATGAACAGGCCGTTGACCGCGCTGACCCGGCCGCGCATCTCGTCCGGGGTATGCAACTGCACGAAGGCGCCGCGAATCACCATGCTGATCATGTCCGCCGCGCCGAGCACCACCAGTACCGCCAGGCTGAACCAGAACGAGGTGGACAGGCCGAAGGCGATGGTCGCCACGCCGAATACCGCCACCGCCGTGAACATGATCCGCCCGACCTGACGATCGATGGGGAAACGCGCCAGCCAGAACGACATCAACAAGGCGCCGACCGCCGGCGCCGAGCGCAGCAGGCCGAGGCCCCAGGGCCCGGTGAGCAGGATGTCCTTGGCGAACACCGGCAGCAGGGCGGTGGCGCCGCCGAGCAGCACGGCGAACAGGTCGAGGGAAATGGCGCCGAAGATATCCCGGCGGCTGCGGATATAGCGGATGCCGGCGAGCAGCGAGTGCAGCGAGGCGCGTTCCTTGCGCAGCGCCGTTTGCCGTGCCGGCAGGCCGAGCATCAGGCTGCAGGCCAGCACATACAGCAGCGCGGTCGGCGCATACACCCACAGGCTGCCGAAGGCATAGAGCAAGCCACCGAGCGCCGGCGCGGCGATGGTTGCGGTCTGCATGGCCGACGCCGAGGCGGCTACCGCGGCGGGAAACAGCGCCTTGGGCACCAGGCTG
>JBFKAF010000108.1:0-8507 GCA_041621735.1 Pseudomonas sp. | reverse complement strand
GGTCGCGGGTCTTCAGCCGGCTGACATGCTCGGAGGCCAGCGCCTGGCCATTCACCGCGCGCAGCCCGGCGTCCACGGTCAGCACCAGCTTGCGCCGTGGCGGCAGATGACGCAGGCGCAGTTCCATCAGGTTGTCGGCCAGCTCCCAGGCACCGTCGAGCTTGCCGCTCTTGCTGTCGACCAGGTGCAGGCGCTCGGCGAAGTTCTGCTCCGGATCGAGCGGCACCGAAAAGCTCACGGACAGCGCGCTGGCACCGTCCTGCTGCACCTCGGAGACGTCCACCACACTCAGCTCACGGCCGGCGTAGCGCTCGGCCAGGGCGGCGCGATCGACGAACGGCTTGACTGCCTCCTGAGCAACGGCGGGTGCAGGCGCAGAGACCTTGCTCGGCTCGGGCGTGGAAGCATCACAGGCGCTGAGCAGGCTCAGAACCAGTGCCAGAAACAGTCCCTTGATCGGCATTACAAACTCCAGAAGGCTCGGCGCAGAGGCCAGACACTATAGTCGAGCGGTTTTCCGCCGACGAGACCGGGAAGGTAGAAACGCCGAGCCTGACACGGGCTGAGCCTGGGCTTGGCCACAGAGACGGGTCGCCCCAAGAAACGCGGGGTCAGGTTCCACCCCGGCCTGACGACGGCCTTATACTGCGCGGCTCGAACGGGAGCCTCTATGTCTTTGCTACGCGACGCCTGGCAGCACAGCCCCACCCACAGGCGGGTGTGGGCGCTGGCCGCGCCGATGATTCTGTCGAATATCTCGGTGCCGCTGGTGGCGCTGGTCGACAGCGCGGTGGTCGGCCACCTGCCCCACGCTTACCAGCTCGCGGCGGTGGCGGTCGGCGCCAGCCTGTACACCCTGCTGACCTGGGCCATGGGCTTCCTGCGCATGGGCACCACCGGTTTCGCCGCCCAGGCCGCCGGCCGCGACGATGGCGGCGCCCTGCGTCAGGTGCTGCTGCAAGGCCTGTTGCTCGGTGGCGGCCTGGCCCTGCTGCTGATTTTGCTCGCGCTGCCGTTCAGCAACCTGGCGCTGAGCCTGATGCAGCCTTCGGCGGAACTCGATGCCCTGGCCCGCGGTTATTTCCAGATCCGCCTGTTCGGCCTGCCGGCGGCGCTGGCCAGCTATGCGCTGATCGGCTGGCTGCTCGGCACCCAGAACGCTCGCGGCCCTCTGGCAATCCTGCTGACCACCAACCTGCTCAACGTGGCCCTCGACCTGCTGTTCGTCCTCGGCCTGCACTGGGGCGTGGCCGGCGCGGCCTGGGCCTCGGTGATCGCCGAATGGAGCGGCGCCCTGCTCGGTCTATGGCTGGCCCGGCGCGCCTTGCGCCGCTACGCCGGCCAGGTGGATTGGCCGGCGCTGCGCCGCTGGCTGAGCTGGCGACCGTTGCTGGCGGTGAACCGCGACATCTTTATCCGCACCCTGGCGCTGCAGGCGGTGTTCTTCCTGATCACCGTACAGGGCACGCGCCTGGGCGATGCCACGGTGGCGGCCAATGCCTTGCTGCTCAACGGCCTGCTGCTCACCGCCCACGCCCTGGACGGCCTCGCCCATGCGGTGGAGGCGCTGTGCGGGCATGCCCTCGGCTCCCGTGACCGCGCGGCCTTGCGCCGCAGCCTGATAGTCGCCGGCGGCTGGTCGCTGCTCGCCAGCTTGGGCTTCGCCCTGTTCTTCCTGCTGGCTGGGCAGGGCTTTATCCAGCTGCAGACCGATATCGCCTCGGTGCGCGAGACCGCGTTCGAGTACCTGCCCTACCTGGCGCTGCTGCCGCTGGTGGCGGTCTGGAGTTACTTGCTCGACGGTCTGTTTATCGGCGCCACCCGAGCTCGCGAGATGCGCGACGCCATGCTCCTGGCTGTCGCCCTGAGCCTGCCGCTGGCCTGGCTGCTACAGGGCCTGGGCAATCACGGCCTGTGGCTGGCCTTCCTGTGTTTCATGGGCCTGCGCAGCCTCTGCCTGGGCGCCTATGCTCACTACCTGAGTCGTCACGACCTGTGGTTCGGCCCTGGCGACCGGCAACAGGCGGCGCAGGCTCGCCCCTGAGAGACCCGGCAACCGACAGCTGACCGCTCAACCTTGCACCCAAAAGGAGTCCCCATGGCCGCAGCCATCGCCGCGTACCTGCATTACCTGTCGATTTTTCTGCTATTCGCCCTGCTGACCCTCGAGCACCGGCTGTTCAAGCTGCCGCTGGACCTGGAGCGCGCACGCAGCCTGATCCGCATCGACATCGCCTACGGCCTGAGCGCCGGCCTGGTGCTGGCCACTGGTGCCGCACGGGCGATCTGGTACGCCAAGGGCCTGGACTACTACCTGCACAACAGCCTGTTCCACGCCAAGCTCGGCCTGTTCATCCTGGTCGCCCTGCTGTCGGGCCTGCCGACCTTCATTTTCCTCAACTGGCGCAACACCCTGAAAGCCGGACAGGTGCCGCAGGTCAGCCCGGGCCAGGGCAAGCTGGTGATCATGTGCATTCGCCTGGAGCTGCTGTTACTGCTGATCATCCCGCTGCTGGCCGCGCTGATGGCCCGCGGCTACGGAGTGATGGGCTAGACCACGGCACCCCGCCGCCCCAGAGACGAAAACGCCCGGCTTAGGCCGGGCGCTTGGGATCACGCTGCGATCAGGACAGGTAGGACGAACGGGTCAGTCCCAGACGCAGGGCGTCGAGGAACTGGGTGCGTTCGCGGGCGCTGATCTTGGCGCTGGCGACCTTGTCGCGGTAGTGGGTCATCAACTCCTCCGGCGACAGGTGCACGTAGCGCAGCATGTCCTCGATGGTGTCGTGGGTTTCGATGCCGGCGTGGTACACGCTGCCGTCCTGGTTCTGGTAGATGTTCACCGAGTCGGTATCGCCGAACAGGTTGTGCATGTCGCCGAGAATTTCCTGGTAGGCGCCGACCAGGAAGATCCCCAGCAGGTAGTCTTCGCCCTCGCGTACCTCATGCACCGGCAGGCTGGTTTCGATGCTCTGCTCGTCGACGTACTGGCGGATCTTACCGTCGGAGTCGCAGGTCAGGTCTTGCAGCACGGCGCGGCGCAGCGGCTCTTCGTCCAGGCGGTTGAGCGGCAGGATCGGCAGCACCTGGCCGATGGCCCAGGTGTCGGGCAGGCTCTGAAACACCGAGAAGTTGCAGATGTACTTGTCGGCCAGCTTGTCGTTGAGCTCGTCGAGCACCTGGCGGTGCGAACGCTGACGCGCCTTCAGCGAGTTGTACAGGCGCCGGCACAGGGCGAAGTAGCACTGCTCGCCGAGGGCCTTCTCGCGCAGGCTGATCCTGCCCTCGGCATACTGGCTGGCGATGTCGCTCATGTAGTGGGTGGCGCGCCAGTAGGTCTCGGTGACCATCTCGATGTCGGTCGGGCCGAGCAGCTCGACCAGGTACTGCACGGTCTCCGGCAGGCTGGCCTTGTCCTCGATCAGCGGCACCTCGTCGTTGTGCTTTTCCACGTCGGTAACCTGCACCACCAGCATGGCGTGGTGCGCGGTCAGCGAGCGGCCGCTCTCGGAGAAGATGTGCGGATGCGGCAGTTCCTGGGCATCGCAGAACTCTTTCAACATGCCGACCACTACACCGGCGTAGTCGTCCATGTCGTAGTTGATCGAACTGGCGTTACGCGAGTGAGTGCCGTCGTAGTCCACCCCGAGACCGCCACCGACGTCGATGTGGTCGACCGGCAGACCCAGGCCGCGCAACTCGCCGTAGTAGCGGATGGCTTCCTTGAAACCGTGCTGGTAGTCGGCCAGGTTGGCGATCTGCGAGCCCATGTGGAAGTGCAGCAGACGGATGCCCTGGTCCAGGCCGGCCGCGCGGAAACGTTCGACCACCGACAGCAACTGCGCCGCCGACAGGCCGAACTTGGACTTCTCGCCGCCGGTGTCGGCCCACTTGGAGGACGCCAGCGAGGACAGCCGCACGCGCAGGCCGATCTGCGGAGCGACCTTGAGTTCGGCCGCCTCCTCGATCACCAACTGCACCTCGGATTCCTTCTCGATGACGATGAACACGTTGTGCCCGAGCTTCTGCCCCATCAATGCCAGCTTGATGAACTCGCGATCCTTGTAGCCATTGCAGACGATGGTGCCGCCTTTCGGGGCCAGCGCCAGCACCGCCATCAATTCCGGCTTGGAGCCGGCTTCCAGTCCGATCGAGACGTTCTGCGTGGCGATGATGTTCTCCACCACCGCCTCCTGCTGATTGACCTTGATCGGATACAGCGCGGTGTACTGGCTCTGGTACTCGAGTCGCGCGATGTTGGCATCGAAGGCGCCGGTCAGCTGACGCACGCGGTCTTGCAGGATGTCGGGAAAGCGCACCAGCAACGGCAGGCTGAGACCGCTCTGACGCAGCTCATCGATCTGCGCGGACAGGTCGAAGGGCGTGCTGTCGGGGCCATTCGGACGCACCTCGACGCGGCCACTGTCATTGATCGCGAAATAACCCGCGCCCCAATGGCGAATGCCATAGACGCTGCGACTGTCCGCCACTGTCCACTGGCTGCCGTCATCTTTGCGTGTGCGTCGTACAGACATCGAGGTCTCCCTTGCTAGCGATAAAAAGCCCTGAAACCAATCGGTCAGGGCGAGAGCAGATTAGCAGCCATTGAGCCATCCCTGCGGGCTTTGCGCGCATACGGACTCAACGACCGGTATTAATTTTGGCAATGAGCAGGACCCGGCAGTGAACACGCCGACTGCCGAGAACGTGTAGGAAAAGTGCAATCAGCCGCCGGACTTCTTGGCCTTGAAGCCGCGTTTGAGCAGCTCTTCGAGCAACAGAGCGACGTGTTCGCCCTGGATCTCGATCACCCCGTCCTTCAGCGCGCCGCCGCAGCCGCAGCGCTTCTTCAGCGCAGTGGCCAGCTCTTTCAGGGCATCTTCGGCCAGCGGCACGCCGCTGATGGTGGTCACCGTCTTGCCGCCACGGCCTTTGCTTTCGCGGCGCACACGGGCGATGCCATCTCCGGCAGGGATCTGCTGTTGCTTACAGGTGCAGGCGTCCACCGGCTGGCCACAGTCCGGGCAATGCCGGCCACTGTCGGTGGAATACACCAGGCCGCCGAGGGCGGCGAATGGCGAAGCTTTCTTGACCACCGGCTTGTCCTCGTAGGGGTCAGGAGCATGCCGAGTGATCGACAGGCTGAAAGCGACTGGCTGAAAAAATCAGCCGCGAAGCCCCACTCTGGCAGGGGCAGCGCACCCGAGCGGGGTGGCTCGGGCTTGAAAGGGCGCGCAGTGTAACGGCAAAAACGGTGAATGCTAAGTGCAAAATTGCGCCATTAATCGCCACACAGGCGACGCCTGCCCGGCCCTCCTGCCGGGCTGCCGACAACTCATTAAGCGCCTTGCACTACCCCAGGTAGCGCCGCAGCGCCTCTAGCGAATCCGGACAATAGGGCTTCTCGAAGGCCTCGTTCAACGCTTGCCGGGGCGACATGAAGTGCGCCTCCAGCACCTCTTCGGGCTGCAGGCGCAAGGGCGCGTCGGACACCGCGGAAAACACCGCGCACCACAACCGGTTGCCCGCCTGATCGAAGAAGAAGCGCTCATGCTCATGCAGCGCGACGGCCGCGATGCCCAATTCCTCTTCCAGCTCGCGGGCGGCGGACTCGGCGTAACTTTCGCCCTGCAGCACCATGCCGCCGGCGGCCACATCCCAGTAGCCGGGATACAACGCCTTGCTCAGGGTGCGCCGGTGTACGCAAAGCTCGCCGACGGAGTTGAACAGCAGGATAAAGGTGCCGCGACCGATCAAACCGCGCTCACGCAACTCGGCGCGCGGCAGGCCGCCGAGCAGACGATCCTGCTCGTCGACCCAGGCAATCAACTCGGCATCGGAGGCGGCGCGGTGCGCCGCCTCGGCATCGGACACAAGCATCGCTTAGCCCTGCGAGAGTAGTTGGCGCAGGTCGATGATCGCCGCATTGGCCCGCGAGATGTAGTTGGCCATCACCAACGAGTGGTTGGCCAGCAGGCCATAACCGCTGCCGTTGAGGATCATCGGACTCCACAGGGTTTCCTGGGCCGCCTCCAGCTCACGGATGATCTGGCGCACGCTGATCGCCGCGTTCTTCTTCGCCAGCACGTCGGCGAAATCCACTTCGATGGCGCGCAACAGGTGCGACAGCGCCCAGGCCTGGCCGCGCGCCTCGTAGAACACGTTGTCGATCTGCATCCATGGCGTCTCGTAGTTACCCTCATTCAACTGCGGCAAACCATCTGCATTGAGCGCGGCATCTTTCAAGCCATCGCTCAGGCGTACCTGGCCGACGCTGGCGGACAAGCGCTGCGATAGCGAGCCCAAGCGGGTCGCGGCGTCGCCCAACCAGTTATTCAGGTTGTCGGCGCGGGTGTAGAACTGCGCGTTGCGCTGACCCGGGTCGGCCAGCCGTGCCAGGTAGTTATCCAGCAGCTTGATCCCTTCGCGGTACTCCGCCTCGGATGCCGGCAGCGCCCAACTCTTGTTGTCGAAGTTGAAACGCGGTTCGGCCTTGGCCAGAGCAGGATCTTCGGTGGATTGCGATTGCGAACGGGCAAAATCCTTACGCATGGCCCGAGACAGGTCGCGCACCTGGACCAGTACGCCATATTCCCAGCTCGGCATGTTGTCCAACCACAAGCCCGGCGGGGCGAGATCGTTGGACAGATAACCGCCTGGTTTATTGAGCAAAGTGCTGGCCACCTGCTTCAAGGTTTCCACCGTGGTGTAGCCATTGACCATCTGCCGCTGGGCCTTCTGCGCCGCCGCCTCGGCTCGCTGCTGCACTGGAAACAGCTCGGGCTCCTGGCTCCAGTACCAGCCGACAACCAGCGTCAGCAACAGGTAAACCACCAGCAGGCCGCCGAGCACGCGCCCAAGCCAGCCGCCCTCCCGGTGACTGCGCACGTTGTCGACCGAGTCATCGGCGCTGTCGCGCACGGTGGTCGCGCGATTCTTCCAATCCAGCATGGCAATGTCCTTCATCTGCGGCATTTGGTTGTTCGACTGCAGCCCTCTATCAGGGTTGCACAACGGCCTTGCACTATAAGTTAAGCGCAAGCGCAGCGTCGAACGACAAACTTGGCGCCAGTGCAACTCAGGGCACGACTCATGGTCTGTGGGTTGGATGGAAGGCCGGCGGCGATGGATCGGCGGCGCTGGCTTCGCCCCTCAGCGGTGGTAGCATGAGGCCACCACCCAGGCCGCTCTCCGCCGCCCCACAACTAAGAATCAGGGCCATGACCGAGCAAGCAGACCCCAGCAGCGACCGCCTCAAGCAACACTTCGCCCAACGCGTCATCCATCAGGCACGCCAGGTGCTGGAGGCTTGGCAGCGCTTGCAGCGCAACCAATGGAATGACGATGGCATGCACGAACTGGGCGATGCCACATCGCTGCTGCAACGCTACGCCGAGCGTTTCGAGCAAGTCGAGCACCTGCAACTGGCCAAAGCCATCGGCCAGTGCCTGCAAGCGGTGGCTGACAACCGCGGACGCCTCAACAGCGGCCTGATCAGCGAGCTCAACTTGCTCATGCAGCGCCTGTCACGCACCGGCCTGCGTCACGGCGACCGTCTCGAGCAGACTGTATTGCCGCCACTGCGCAAACCGGTCTACCTGGCCCTGCAACACCTCGATCGCGCCGAACACCTAGCCCAGCAGTTGGAGTTCTTCGGCATGAGCGCCAGGCCGTTCGACAGCGCCAACGCCTTCCGCGCCGCGATGCTCGAGCGTCACCCGGCGGCCATTCTCATGGAGGTGGACTTCTCTGGCCCCGGCGCGGGCCTGCAGTTGGCCGAGGCCGTGCAACAAGACCTGCAACATGAAATCCCCCTGCTGTTCTTCAGTCACGACGACACCGACACCCCGACCCGCCTGGCCGCCGTACGCGCCGGCGGCCAGGAATTCTTCAGCGGCACGCTGGACGCCTCCAGCCTGCTCGAACGCATCGAAGTGCTCACCCACGTGGCGCAGTACGAGCCCTATAAAGTGCTGATCATCGATGACTCACGAGCCCAGGCCACCCACACCGAACGCGTCTTGAACAGCGCCGGCATCGTCACCCGCACGCTGATCGAGCCGATTCAGGCGTTGGCCGAGCTGGCCGAGTTCCAGCCCGACCTGATCATCCTCGACATGTACATGCCGGACTGCAACGGCACCGAACTAGCCAAGGTGATCCGCCACAACGAGCGCTACGTCAGCGTGCCGATCATTTACCTGTCCGCCGAGGACGACCTGGACAAACAGCTCGATGCGATGAGCGAAGGCGGCGACGACTTCCTCACCAAGCCGATCAAGCCACGCCACCTGATTGCCACCGTGCGCAACCGTGCCGCGCGCGCGCGCGACCTCATGGCGCGCATGGTGCGTGACAGCCTGACTGGCCTGTACAACCACACCCACACCCTGCAGCTGCTGGAAGATGCCCGCTATCGCGCCCAGCGCGATGGCCAGCCACTGAGCTTCGCCATGCTCGACATCGACTTCTTCAAGAAGGTCAACGACAACTATGGCCACCCCATG
>JBFKAF010000107.1:0-8511 GCA_041621735.1 Pseudomonas sp. | reverse complement strand
GCGAAGCGGTGCAGCAACTCGCCGAAGTCCGGGTAGTCCTTGGCCAGCGCGGCGTAGCAATCGGACAGCGACGTGGCGGCGCCGATCTCGATGCTGTCGGCGCTGACGTCGACGCGTTTCATCGATTCGATATGACCGACGTAGATCATCACCGGCAGTTCACGGTGGAACTGGGTGACTTCCAGGGCCAGGTCGGTACCGCCGGCCAGCAGACGGGCCTCTGGGTTAGCCGCGTAGATGTCGGCCAGGTCGGCGACGGTGAGCGGTAACAGGCAGCGCTTGTCGCCGCTGTTCAGTTCGGCGGTTTCGCGCGGGGCGATGGCTTTCAGTTGCGCGACGGTCTCGGCTTCGGCGGCGTCGAACTGGTCCGGCTGCTTCTGGCAGCAGGCCTGCTCGGCGGCGTCGATGATCGGGCGGTAGCCAGTGCAACGGCACAGATTGCCGGCGAGGGCCTCCAGGGTGTCGGCCTTGTCGAAGTCTTGGCTGTTCTTCTGCAGGGCGAACAGCGACATGACAAAGCCGGGGGTGCAGAAGCCGCACTGCGACCCGTGGCAGTCGACCATGGCCTGTTGCACGCTGTGCAGCTTGCCTTGGTGCTTGAGGTCTTCGACGGTGATCAGTTGCTTGCCGTGCAGGGACGATACGAAGGTCAGGCAGGAGTTGAGGGTGCGGTAACGAACATGCTCCCCCTCCAGCTCGCCGACCACAACGGTGCAGGCACCGCAGTCGCCAGAAGCGCAGCCTTCTTTAGTCCCGGATTTGCCCAGATGTTCACGCAAATAATTGAGTACGGTGACGTTAGGGTCGAGTTGCTGCTCGGTACGCAGCTCTCGGTTGAGTAAAAACTGGATCAAGGAAGACCTCCAGGCACTTTATTGTTTTGAACGGGCGGCTCGTATGCTGCAAATCTAGAGTTTTCTGACTTTTGGGTCAACAAATATTTGACCTTATAGTCAGGTAGTTGTCATGCGATTCGGTTATGAGCTCGCAAAGCGCGGGAAGCTGGCTGTATGAGGTTAGCCGGTCGTGCCGGGAGCGGCCCCAATACGGCTTCCAGGCGCGCGGGGCAAACAATCGGAGTGCGCTGGCGTATGGCTTAATCAGGCAGTTACCCTCTGCGCCGAACTGCGGTTTACAGGAAACGCTGCAAACCCTCGCTCTCGCTTGAGTCGATAGGGGCATTCCTTTACTCGCGCGTTGGCGTTGGCAACTGTTGCCAATGCGACAGCAAATTGCGTCCGTTCGACAGCCTGATCGGCGCCTATGCCGCTAAAAGGGTAAATTCGATAGGCTTGCAACTATCCGGCCACACCTTCATAAGAGGTGAGCGGCTCATCTCTGGCTCCGCTTAACCGGCAGGGCGACGTTTCCTCAAACCTCGGGAAACTCTCGATTTTTTGACCTTCTGCCTGTGGTACTCCCTTCTATGACTCGTTTGCAAGGCTCGGATCTCCTGGCCCTCGGCTTCATGACGTTTGCGCTGTTCCTGGGCGCCGGCAACATTATCTTCCCACCCAGCGCCGGCATGGCCGCGGGTGAAAATATTGGCTTGGCTGCACTGGGTTTTCTGCTCACGGGTGTCGGCCTGCCACTGCTCACCATCGTGGCTCTGGCACGGGTCGGCGGCGGCATGCCGTTGCTCACCGCGCCACTCGGCAGGCGTGCCGGCCTGCTCTTTGCCGTGGCGGTTTACCTGGCCATCGGGCCCTTGTTCGCTACGCCACGCACCGCGGTGGTGTCGTTCGAGATGGGCGTGGCCCCCTTTACCGGGGACGGTGGCACGCCGTTGTTGATCTACACCCTGGCGTATTTCTCTGCGGTGATGTTTCTGTCGCTCAATCCGGGGCAACTGGTCGACCGTATCGGCAAGTTCATCACCCCGGTATTGCTGGCGGCGCTATTGGTGCTCGGTGGTGCGGCGCTGTTGGTTCCGGCCGGCGAGATCGGCCAAGTGTCAGCCGATTATCGAGCCGCACCTTTCGTGCAAGGCTTCCTGCAGGGCTATCTGACCATGGATACCCTGGGTGCGCTGGTGTTCGGCATTGTGATCGCCACCGCCATTCGCGATCGCGGCGTGACCGACGCTTCGCTGATCACCCGCTACTCGGTGATCGCCGGCCTGATTGCGGCGGTCGGGCTGTCACTGGTCTATCTGGCGTTGTTCTACCTCGGCGCTACCAGCCAGGAGATTGCCGGTGAGGCGCAGAATGGCGTGCAGATACTCACCGCCTACGTGCAGCACACTTTCGGCATCGCCGGCAGTCTGCTGCTGGCCATCGTCATCACGCTGGCTTGTCTGACCACCGCAGTGGGCCTGCTGACGGCCTGCGGCGAGTTCTTCAGCGCTTTGCTGCCGATCTCTTATCGTGTGGTTGTCGTCATATTGGGCTGCTTCAGTTTGTTGGTCGCCAATCAGGGGCTGACGCAGTTGATCAGCGTCTCGGTACCGGTGCTGGTGGGGCTCTACCCGCTGGCGATCGTGCTGGTGGCGCTTAATCTGCTGGGCGGTCTGTGGTTGTCGCCGCGTCGGGTGTTTGTACCGGTGATGACGGTGACGCTGGTGTTCGGTGTGGTCGATGGCATCGCCGCTGCGGGTTTCAAGCACCTGGTGCCTACGCTGTTCGGCGAAATGCCGTTGGCTGCGCAAAGCCTGGGCTGGCTGCTGCCGGTGCTGGTGACGCTGCTGCTGGTTGCCGCGCTCGACCGGGTATTGGGTAGCCCGAGTCCGCAACTGGCCTGAACTCTGCCTGCCAACCCTAAGGCCGCCATATCAGGCGGCCTTTTTGTTGGTCAGTTGCAGGGAATGGCTGGCTATAATCGGCGCGGGCTAACAAGGAGCTTCCATGCCGATCAGTGACATCTATCTGCCGCATCTGCTTGCCGTCCTTTGGTTCGTCATCTGTTGGGCGGGCTATACCCGATATGCTCACTACAAGGGCCGTACTACTCCGTGTTTGGCCAGTGTGCTGCACCTCTACCGGGAAGACTGGATGCGCCGCATGTTGCTGCGCGACAACCGCATCGCCGATGCCAGCGTGATCGGCAACCTGGAGCGCAACGCCTCGTTCTTCGCCTCCAGCACCCTGATCATTCTCGCGGGTATCCTCACGGTGTTGGGGGCTTCGGACCGCGCGCTGTCACTGTTGGCGGACTTGCCCTTTGTCCAGGCTGCCAGTCGCGAAATGTCCGAGATCAAGTTACTGGCCCTGGGTGTGGTGTTTGTCTACGCCTTCTTTACCTTCAGCTGGTGTATGCGCCAGTACAACTTTGCTGCGGTGCTGGTCGGCTCTGCGCCGATGATCGGTGAGCGGCATGTGACCGCGCAGGAGCGCAAGGCCTACGCCGAGCGAACCGCACGGGTGATCTCGATGGCCGCCAACGAATTCAACTATGGCCTGCGTGCCTATTATTTCGGCATGTCGACCCTGGCATGGTTTATCAATCCCTGGTTCTTCATGCTGGTGACCACGGGAGTGGTGCTGGTGTTGTACCGCCGCGAGTTCCACTCCGATGTACTGGAAGTCATGGTCTATACCCAGACGCCGATGCTCGAACCACTCAAGGAGAAAAGTGAATGAGTCTGCCATTCTGGTGCATCTTCATCAGTGCGCTGCTGATATTCCTGGCCAAGGCACCGGTTGCCAGAGCCATGCAGCAGGAGAGCGGCACCTACGACAACCATCACCCGCGGAGCCAGCAAGCCCGGCTCAGTGGTTTCGGCGCACGGGCTTTGGCCGCGCACCTGAACAGCTTCGAGGCATTCCCGTTGTTTGCCGCAGGCGTGCTGATGGCCCATGTGACCGGGACCCAGGGGTTGCTGGTGGATGTTCTAGCGGTGAGTTTCGTCGTGGCGCGCGTGCTTTATCTGCTGTTCTACTGGGCCGACCTGCACTGGCAGCGCAGCCTGGTGTGGGCCTTGGGGCTGCTGTGCAGCCTGTTGCTGATGCTCAGCCCAGCGCTGTAATGGCTGCAGAAACGACAAGGCCCGCATGCTGCGGGCCTTGTCGTTCAATCAGGTCGATTACTGACCGTCGACTGCGTCCTTCACTTCGTCAGCGGCGTCATTCGCAGCATCTTCGATTTTTTCACCGGTGGTCGGCTCAGTGCCCATCACTTCATCGGCTTTCTGCTCGATAGCTTCGCCCATGGACTCGGTGGCTTCCGAAAGAGACTCTTTAGCGGACTCCATCTTGTCTTCCGGGGTGTTGTCGCAGGCAGCCAAGGCCAAAGTAGCGGCGAGAAGCAGGGCATAAGTAAATGGTTTTTGCACGGTCAGTACTCCTTGTAAGTGTTCATTATCGCTGGGGGTTTCCCAGGCATGGCCTTTTGAACAGCATTACTTCTATGAAGTTCCCTGCGGTTTGCTGGGACGTGCTCACTACTCTAGTCGCTGCGAAGTGCCGCGGTCGTTGCCAGGCGTTATTATGCGCGCCTCTTATGCCGCTGTTGTGGGACTGAATCAATGAGCGAAACCCTCATTCTTGAGCGAGCGCAACGTTTCTTGTCGGCCTTGCGCCATTGTCAGGTGCTGGGTCTCCAGGTGCAGGGTGCCGATCCGCTGGGCCTGACCCTGCGCTTGCCTTACAGCCCGCAGATAGTTGGCAATCCGCGAACCGGGGTCATTCACGGCGGGGCGATCACCACCCTGATGGACACCACCTGCGGTATCTCCATTGTCTGTGCGCTGCCCGAATTCGAGATCTGTCCGACACTCGACCTGCGCATCGATTACATGCACCCAGCCGAGCCGGATAAGGATGTCTACGGTTTTGCCGAGTGTTACCGGGTTACGCCGAATGTCATCTTCACTCGCGGTTATGCCTACCAGGATGACCCCCAGCAACCGATCGCTCATGTGGTCGGCACCTTTATGCGCATGGGCAAGGGCCTTCAAGGCAATAAAGAACTGCAGCGCACTTTGCAAGGCGGTGGCGCATGAGCGACTTGAACCTCGATCAACTGGTGAGCCAGGCCCATGAACAAAATGATTACGACCCGCTCATCAATCTGATCCCCTATGCCAAGCTGCTGGGTATCGAATGTCTGCGCCTGGGTGACGACATGGTCTTTCGCCTGCCAGCGAACAAAGACAACATCGGTAACCCGATTTTGCCGGCCATTCATGGTGGGGTGATCGCCGGCCTTATGGAGCAGGCCGCCATGCTGCACTTGCTGATGTTCATGGGTACGCCACATTTGCCGAAAATCATCGACTTCTCGATAGATTACCTGCGCGCCGGTCATTATCGTGACACCTACGCCCAGTGCCAGGTGTGGCGCCAGGGGCGCCGCGTGGCCAACGTCGCGATTACGGCCTGGCAAACCAAGCAAACCGAGCCCATCGCCACGGCCCGTGCGCACTTCAAGGTCGACGGACCTTAGGTTCGGCTGACCGTGGGCGCAGGCCGACCTACCTACAAGGAATACGAATGTCTGCGTTGTTGATCCTCGGCGGCCTGCTGTTAATCCTCGCCGGACTGGTCTGGCTGGTGACGCGCGCATTTGGCACCAGCCTGTTGTGGGGCTGGGCCAGCCTGCTGCCGCCGCTGACCCTGCTGTATGTCCTGCGGCACTGGCGCACGGCACGCCAGGCTGTGGGGCTCAGCGCTTTGGGCCTGATTCCCTTGATTGTCGGCCTGACGTTGCTGGCCAGCCAGGACTCACAACGCCTGCAAGCCATTCTTAGCCTGCAGTGGCTCAAGGCCGAGGCGCAGTCGCCCGCTGACCTGGCTATCGAGTTACGTGGCGAACTGCATGGCCAGCCCTTCTCGCCGCAGCAGGGCGAGCTGATCGATGGCGTGCTCAGCCTGCGCGAGGGGGGCGATTTTTTCGCGCGGCGTGAGATCGTAATCCGCCTGGTCGAGCCGGTGAATGGGGTCGTGCGTCTGGATGTTCTACCTGACGATAAGGGTCCCTTGCCGGAAGTCGAGGTCAGTTGGCTGTTGCCGGAGCAGGATCTGCCCGAGGCGCGCCGATTGGCTCGCGGCTACACCCTGCACCTGGACCTCAAGCCACTGCCGCCGAACAAACTGGTCGGTGACTTCCATCTGGTGCTCCCGACACAGTTCAAAACGACCCTGAGCGGCAAGGTCGAGTTGTTCAGCGATGGCTTGCGCTATCGCGCTGGCAAGGTCGATCGGCATGTCGATTCTGCCGACACCCTGGCTTTCATCATCAACGACTACTTACAGCGCCGCTTTGTGACCCGCCGGGTGCAGCTGAGCAAATTGCCAGCGATCACGTTGCCGGCGAATCGCGTCGAGCTGCAAGTCGAGGCCAGGATCAAGGGGCAGCTACAGACCCTGCCGATCCTGCTGAGCAAGAGCGAGAGCGCTGGTTGGTCCGTGCGGGGCGATCGCTTCGCGTCATTGCCGGAAACCAGTCGTGTCTCGGCGCCAGCCGCGAGTCGGGTGTCCGCCGAGGCGGTCAAAGAGCCAGGCGGCGAGCGGCTCAGCCGCCCACTGGATCGCCGAGTACGCTTCAGTCTGAACGCCTTGCTGCGCAACCCCAGTCGTTACCAGAACCTGACGATGCGGGTGTCGACCATCCGCGGCAGTAATGCCGAAGGACGTTTCCAGGGGGTCGATCAAGACGGCCGCATCGTCATTCGCCAGCGCCTGAAGAGCCAGGGCGTGGCCAGCTACAGCCTGAGTCCAGAGGAGGTCAGCCGGATCGAGCTGCTCGAGCCCTGAATTGACTAAACACTTGAAATCCCAGTCGAAGCCCCCATCTGCATGACATCCGCCGCGCTGCGGCTCACGTCAACCATGTGGAGTTAAACGACCATGAGTGTGGAAACTCAAAAAGAAACCCTGGGCTTCCAGACCGAGGTGAAGCAGATGCTTCACCTGATGATCCATTCGATGTATTCGAATAAGGAAATCTTCCTCCGGGAACTGATTTCCAACGCCTCGGATGCTAGCGACAAGCTGCGCTTCGAAGCGCTGGCCAAGCCCGAGCTGCTGGAAGGCGGCGCCGAGCTGAAGATCCGCATCAGCTTCGACAAAGAAGCCAAGACCCTCACCCTCGAAGACAACGGCATCGGCATGAGCCGCGAGGAAGCGATTACCCACCTGGGTACTATCGCTAAATCAGGCACTTCCGACTTCCTGAAGAACCTCTCGGGCGACCAGAAGAAGGATTCGCACCTGATCGGCCAGTTCGGCGTGGGCTTCTATTCCGCGTTCATCGTCGCCGACAAGGTCGATGTCTACAGCCGCCGCGCCGGTCTGACGGCAGGCGAGGGCGTGCATTGGTCGTCGAAGGGCGAAGGCGATTTCGAGGTTGCGACCATCGACAAGGCCGAGCGCGGCAGCCGCATCGTGCTGCACCTGAAGAGCGGCGAAGAGGAATTCGCCGACGGCTGGCGTCTGCGCAACATCATCAAGAAGTACTCCGACCACATCGCCCTGCCGATCGAACTGCCGAAAGAACACCACGGTGAGGAGAAGGACAAACCGGCCGAGCCGGAGTGGGAAACCGTCAACCGCGCCAGCGCGCTGTGGACCCGCTCGCGCAGCGAGGTCAAGGACGAGGAATATCAGGAGTTCTACAAGCACGTCGCCCACGACTTCGAGAACCCGCTGAGCTGGAGCCACAACAAGGTCGAAGGCAAGCTGGAGTACACCTCGCTGCTCTACGTACCGGGCCGTGCGCCGTTCGATCTGTACCAGCGTGATGCCTCCAAGGGCCTCAAACTGTATGTGCAGCGCGTGTTCATCATGGATCAGGCCGACGAGTTCCTGCCGCTGTACCTGCGCTTCATCAAGGGTGTGGTGGACTCCAACGACCTGTCGCTGAACATCTCCCGCGAGATCCTGCAGAAGGATCCGATCATCGACTCGATGAAGTCGGCACTGACCAAGCGCGTGCTGGACATGCTGGAGAAACTGGCGAAGAACGATGCGGAGCAGTACAAGGCGTTCTGGAAGAACTTCGGTCAGGTGCTCAAGGAAGGTCCGGCGGAAGACTTCGCCAACAAGGAGAAGATTGCCGGTTTGCTGCGCTTCGCCTCCACTCAGGATGCCAATGGCGAGCAGGTCGTCTCGCTAGCCGAGTACCTCGGCCGAATGAAAGAAGGTCAGGACAAGGTCTACTACCTGACCGGCGAATCCTACGCCCAGGTCAAGAACCGCCCGCACCTGGAGGTCTTCCGCAAGAAAGGCATCGAAGTGCTGCTGCTCACCGACCGTATCGATGAGTGGCTGATGAGCTACCTCACCGAGTTCGATGGCAAGCACTTCGTCGATGTCGCCCGTGGTGACCTGGACCTGGGCAAGCTGGACTCGGAAGAGGACAAGCAGGCTCAGGAAGAAGTGGCCAAGAGCAAGGAAGGTTTGGTCGAGCGTCTGAAAACGGCTTTGGGCGAGCAGGTTGCCGAGGTGCGCGTGTCGCACCGCCTCACCGATTCACCGGCGATTTTGGCGATTGGCGAACAGGACCTCGGGTTGCAGATGCGCCAGATTCTCGAAGCCAGCGGGCAGAAAGTGCCGGATTCCAAGCCGATCTTCG
>JBFKAF010000106.1:0-8533 GCA_041621735.1 Pseudomonas sp. | reverse complement strand
TGGAGATGCTCGAGTACCTCCTGGCTATCGCGATTTTCCAGCCAGCGATAAGGGTCGCTGCCGTTCTCGGTGCGGGCGGTGGGGGCGTGCGGCATGCGACAACTCCAGTGCGGGCGGCCGACAGCGGGGGAGCCTGGTCGGCGAAAAACCGCTATCATAAGCCCCACTTCGCAAGCCCCGCCATGCCAGGAATTCATCAGCTTTATGATCGAGAGCGACTATCTACTCGCCTGGGCCGCCTATGCCGTTGCGGCCCTGGGTTGCCTGTTAGTTTGGCTGCGCTTGACCAACTGGATGTGGCGTTACCTGCGCGAGCCCTTGCGCGTGCTGGTGGCGATCCTGTTGTTCACTCCGACCATCGTCGATCCGGCCAAGGAGCTGTTTGCCCCGGCGATTGCGATTACCGCCCTGGATATGTTGTTCAAGGTGGGCAACAACGCTTGGCGGGCCGTGGCCGATCTGGCCATGTACGGCATGATCGTCTTCGCCCTGTACCTGCTGTTCGTGGCCATCCGTTGGCCACTGCAGCGCTGGTGGAAGGGCCGACAAGGTGAGGCGCCTGAAGCGGATGATGACGCACCGACCCTGCGCGAGATGATGCAGCGCGACCCGGGCGATTTCGCCGAAGCAGGTTACCAGTCACGCGGCGAGCGCCGTTTGCGCGTCGAACCGCGACTCTAATCAGGGCGCATAGCCAGGCGACGCGGTCGCTACTTGCGCCCAGTCGTATAGGCGTTCAGCATGAGCCTTTCCGCGCCAGGAGGGCTTATGGACTGTGTGTTTTGTGCGATTAGCGCCGATCGCTTACCGGCGCACCGTGTCTACGAAGATGAGCACTTCATCGTTCTGCTGGATATTTTTCCCATGCGCCCGGCCCATGTACTGATCGTCAGTCGTGAACATGCCCCCTTGCTCAACAACTTATCCAGTAACGCCCGGGATCGCCTGCTGACGCTCAGCCAGCGAGTGAGCGCGGCGTTGCGTGCCTCGGGCTATGGCCGCGAAGGGATCAATCTGTTGATCAATGATGGTCCGGCCGCTAATCAACATGTGCCGCACCTGCATCTGCACCTGATTCCACGCTACTCGGGTGACCTACCCCAGTTGATCTGGCGCCTGCTCTCGCGGTTTTTACCCTTGGGCCGTAAACGCCTTGAGGCGCGCTTGCAGTTGCAGGCCGAACAGTTACGTAGCGCCCTGAGCGGAGTGATCTAGACATGTGCGAATTGCTTGGCATGAGTGCCAATGTACCTACCGATATTGTCTTCAGCTTTACCGGGCTGGTGCAGCGCGGTGGCCTGACTGGTCCGCATCGCGATGGTTGGGGGATTGGCTTCTATGAAGGTCGTGGCCTGCGTTTGTTCCAGGACCCGCGCGCGAGCAGCGAGTCGGAAGTGGCGCAGTTGGTGCGGCGTTACCCGATCAAGAGCGAAGTGGTGATCGGCCATATTCGTCAGGCCAATGTCGGCCGCGTGTGCCTGGCCAATACTCACCCGTTCGTGCGGGAAATGTGGGGGCGTAATTGGTGTTTTGCGCACAACGGTCAGTTGGCTGATTTTCGCCCGGCGCTTGGTTTCTACCGGCCGATAGGCGATACCGACAGCGAAGCGGCTTTCTGTGATCTGCTCAATCGCCTGCGCACGGCGTTCCCCGAGCCCGTGCCGATTGAGTCGATGTTGCCGAGCTTGATCAATAGCTGTGCGGAGTACCGCAAGCGGGGGGTGTTCAACTGCCTGCTCAGTGATGGCGACTGGCTATTTAGCTTCTGTTCAACCAAGCTGGCGCACATCACGCGGCGCGCACCATTTGGTCCGGCGCAGTTGAAAGACGCCGATATGCGGGTGGATTTCCAGGCCGAGACCACGCCCAATGATGTGGTGACGGTACTGGTGACCGAGCCCTTGACTGACAACGAACACTGGAGTCTGTATCAGCCAGGCGAATGGCGCTTGTGGCGCAGTGGCGAGTGCGTGGGGCAGGGTCAGATCTAGCAGACCGTTGAAAAAATTAGTGAGTGTATGCCGCGGCACTTCAGTCATCCGCACCTGCATCAATCTACTCGCCGTATAGGTCACTCGAGCGCTGGAGCTTAAACCGGCCAAGGAAAATCAGGCATCCCGGCTGCTCCGGGTCTTGGAGGGGAAATGTTTAGAAGCTATCTGCGTCTGGGGCTGTTTGCCCTGGGCTTGTTGGTCGGGGTGCAGGTTCCGGGCTTTATCGACGACTATGCCCAGCGCGTCGAAGCGCATCAGTTGGAGTCCGAACGGGCGTTGACCGGCTTTCGTCAAACCGCCAAGCGCTTTTTCAAAGGCGATCTCGATGCCCTGGTGGCGCATTATCGGGTCAGCGACGACTCGGTGATGCGCAGTGATGCGCAGAGCGTCGGACTATTGGTCGAGCGCGGTCATTTCCTCGAAGGTGAGTTGCAGGCCATGCAAGGCCCTTGGTATGCCCAGGTCTGGCACCTGGCGACGGCGGCCGATTCCGAGCTGCTGGAGGAAACTTACGTCGCCTACCGCTATCAAGTGTTGCTGGCACCTGAAGCGATCGCCTGGGGGATAGTCTGCGCCTTGCTGCTGGCCTGGTTGATCGAGTTGCTGCTGGTGGCGATCGCTTGGGTGTTCGGCGCCAGGCAGGACACCCGCACACAGGCGCGGCATTGGCGCTGATGGCTCGCCGCTTATGCGCAGCTCAATAGCTCAAGACCAGTTCGGGGCCGAGATAGGCGTTGGCTTGGTTGATGTCATCGTCGCCAAGCAGGCCCACGGCGGCCGACAGCTGCAAGCGCGCGAGTAAATAGCGCAGCTTGGCTTCCAGCAGATCGCGGCGGGCGATAAACACCTGCTCCTCGGCATTGAGAATATCGACGTTGGTGCTGGAGCCCGCGAGGAAGCCTTTCTTCGCCGAGTCCTGAGCCCGCTCACTGGATATCACGGCATTTTCCAGCGCCTTGATCCGCGCCTCGCCGCTTTGCACGCCACGAAACTGGCGGGTGGTAGACGAGAACACCTCCTCACGCGTGGCATTCAGATCTTCGCTGGATTGATCGCGACTGGCCACCGCTTGGCGCACTCTGGCGCTGGTCGCACCGCCGGCGAACAGCGGCATATTGAACTCCAGGCCTATCGAGGAATAACGGTTCTGCTGATTGATGGTCGAGATCGAGTCGCTCTGACTGTCGGTGTAACCCAGCACCAGGTCGAGGGTCGGCCAATGTCCACCCTTGGCCCGGTTGACTTCTTCTTCGGCCACTCTCTGGCTGTAGTCTCGCGCCCGCAGTGCCGGATTATTTGCCTGGGCCTTGTTCATCCACGTTTGCAAGTCGTTGGGTTGCAGGGGCGGGGTGGGGAAGTCGCGGCGCAAGGTGGCAACTTGTTGCGGTGTCTCGCCGAGCATCTCCTCCAGCAGACGAAGCGCGATCAGCAGGTTGTCTTGCGCTTCGATCAGTTCGGCCTGGGCCAGGTCACGTCGCGCGGCCGACTGATAGACGTCGGTGATGGTGCCATCGCCGAGTTTGAAGCGTCGCTGCGAAGAGGCCACTTGCTGCTCGAAGGCCTTCAGCTTGGCATTCGCCAAGTCGATGGTTTCACGCGTCAGCAGTACATCGAAATAACGACTGGCCAAGCGGACGGCGACGTTCTGCGTCTTGGCATCGAAGACTGCTTCGCTGTATTCGGCGCGCTGTTTGCCCTGGCGGTACTCGGCGAGTTTCTGTCGATTGAACAGTGGTTGACGCAGCTGCACCGCGAGGTTGTCCGAGTCATAGTCCAGGTCGCGCTCGATCGAGTCACCGGGTAGCCCCGTTTGTTCCTGGGTGCCATTGACCTTGTTTTTACTGGCGCTGGCGTTGATCTGCGGCAGTAACCCAGCCCTCCCCAGGGCGCGATTTTCCAGGCCGGCATCGCGTTCGTGGACCGCAGAGCGGTAGGTCGGCCCTTGCAGTTGCAGGGTTTCCCAGGCCTGCTGAAGGTCCAGAGCCGCTACCGGCAGGCTGGCCAGACCGGCCAGGCAGGCGAGAGCGAAACGTAGCGAGAGGTCATGACTTCTTGAGGGCACTGTTTATTGCTCCTTGAAGGCGCTGTCGACTCGGTCGAGCATCGGCTTCATCAGATAGCTCATCAGGTTGCGCTCGCCGGTCTTGATCGTCACCGTGGCCGGCATGCCGGCGCGAATGCGGTTACTGCCGAGCTTGTCCATGCCTTCGGGCGTCACCTCAATCTGCGCGAGGTAGTAGGGTTGTTTGTTGGTCTCGTCGACCAGCCGGTCCGCTGAGATGGTCAACACTCGACCGGGAATGCTCGGCGTTTGGGCATGGTTGAAGGCGGGGAAGGTGATGTCCACGGGCAGGTTGGGGGTCATCTTGTCGATGGCTTGAACCGGGATCTGCGCGTCTACCTGCAGTGGTTCGTTGGCCGGCACCACATTCATGATCACCGAGCCAGCCTGGATCACGCCGCCGATGGTCGAGGCATTGAGGCCCAGCACGATGCCGTCAATGGGCGAGCGGATCACCGTATGGGTGACCTCGTAGTCAAGGGAGCGCAAACGGTCGGTTAGGGCGGAGGCTTCCTTCTGTGCATCGGTCAATTGCGATTGCACCTCCTTCTGGAAATTCTGCTCGAGTTGCAGGGTGCGCAGTTTCAATTCGGCAATCTGGTTACGCGCCCGCCCGATGTCGGCAATGTTCTGGGCCAGCGCAGCGTTCAGGTCGGCTGCACTGCGCTCCAGTTCGAGCATGCGGTTGCGGGTCACATAGCCTTCGGCGGCGAGACTGCGCACGCCGTCGAGCTCCTCGTTGAGAAACCTGATTTGCGCGCGACGCGAGCCTTGTACTTGGCGAAGCCCTCTAATCTGCTCCTCGGCGCCGCGAATGTTTTCCTGCAGGATGCCGGCTTCGCCAGTCAGGGCGTTGCGCCGGGTGGTAAAGAGCCGTTGTTGCAGGGTAATCGCGGCTTGCAGGCGCGGGTCGTCGGCGAAACGGGCCAGCAGGTCGGGGTCGAAGGTCACCTCGGTTAACCCGTCACGCTCGGCCTGTAGGCGATTTTGCACGGTCCTCGCCACGATGTACTGGGCGCTGACTACACCTCGTTCGGCGATGGCTTGGGTCGGGTCCAGTTCGATCAGCGCTTGGCCTTGTTTAACCAGATCGCCTTCGCGAACCAGAATGGACTCTATCGAGCCGCCAGTCAGGTGCTGAATGATTTTGCGGTTGTCGGTCACATTGACCGTGGCGTTGGCGACTATCCCTGCGTCGAGGGGGGCGAGAACTGCCCAGACAATAAATCCGCCAAAGCCCGCCAAGACCAGCCACATGCCCCAGCGGCCAGGGCGGCGATCATCGACGTCAACCTCTTGCGTAGGATTGCCCAGTTTTAAACTTTTGCTTTCGAACTGAAGATCCGACATGGCTCTACTCCTTCGCCTTGACCGATGCCAGGCTCGGTGAGCCGCTTGTTGCAGGTATCACGCCTGCCTGGCGGAGTGCGTTGAAGACTTCATCGCGGGTGCCAAAGGTATGTACTGTGCCCTCGCGTAGCATCAGCACCTTGTCGACCATGTTCAGTATGGTGGGCCGGTGGGAGATCAGGACTAGGGTCTTTTGCCGCCGCTTGAGGTCGGCGATGGCCTGGACCAAGGCCGCTTCGCCGAGGTCGTCGAGGCTGGCATTCGGCTCGTCGAGCACAATCAGTGACGGGTCGCCGTAGAGTGCGCGGGCCAGCCCGATGCGCTGTTTTTGCCCGCCGGACAGCGATCCGCCGTCGGTGCTCAGGGCAGTGTCATAGCCTTGCGGTAAGCGCAGGATCATTTCATGCACACCGGCTTGCTTGGCCGCGAGGATGACCGCTTCGCTGTCTATCTCGCCAAAGCGGGCGATATTTTCGGCAACACTGCCTTCAAACAATTCGACATCCTGTGGCAGGTAGCCCAGCCAGGGGCCCAGCTCTTCCTTGTTCCACTGGAATACGTCGGCGCCATCCAGGCGCACCTTGCCGGCCTGCGCGGGCCATACACCGACCAGCAGGCGGGCGAGGGTCGACTTGCCCGAGGCGGACGGGCCAATCACGCCGAGTGCTTCGCCCGGGGCGAGGTTGAAGGAAATGTTGCGCAGGATCGGCAGGCCCGATCCGGGTGCATTGGCGAAGGCGCCCTCGACGACAACTATGCCCACGGGTTTTGGTAAGGGCATGGAGGGTTTGGTTGCCGGGAAGTCGTCCAGCAGGGCTGCCAGTCGCCCCCAGGAGCCACGGCTGGAGAGCAACTGCTTCCACGCCGCGATAACCTGCTCGACCGGGGCCAGGGCACGTCCGGAGAGAATCGAGCCGGCGATCATCATCCCCGGGGTGATTTCGCCTTTGATCGCCAGCAGTGCCCCGGCGCCGAGCATCAGCGACTGCAGGGTAATGCGCACGAAGCGAGTGGTGCCGTTGATATAGGCGGCGCGATCCGAGGCCAGCGTCTGCTTTTCAAGAATGCGCAGGTGGTTGCCGAACCAGCGCTGACGGATGGCCGGCAGCATACCCATGGCTTCGATGACTTCGGCGTTGCGCAGGTTGTTGTTGGCGAAACTGCCGGATACCACGGACGCCTGGTTGGCTTCGGCCAGCGGTTTACGGGTACTGATCTCGGTCAGGTAGGCCAGGGCGACCAGCAGCAGCGAGCCGATCAGGGCGATGAGGCCGAGTATCGGGTGGATCAGGTAGATCACCAGCAGATAGATCGGGGTCCAGGGGGCATCGAAGAACGCGAACAGGCCATTGCCGGTGAGAAACTGGCGCACCTGGGCCAGGTCCTGCAACGCTTGCGCCGGGTTGCCGCCGGCCCTGCGCAAGTTGCGTTCGAATGCGGCGCCAAAGATGCGGGTGTTGAGCATCATGTCGAGTCGGTTGCCGACGCGGATCAGCACAGTGGAGCGCACCACCTCCAACATGGCCATCAGCACGTACAACCCGATTACCAGCAGGGTCAGCATCAGCAGGGTGGTGACGTTGCTGCTGACCAGCGCCCGGTCATACACCTGCAGCATGTAAACCGCAGGAGTCAGCATCAGCAGGTTGATCACCCCGCTAAAAGCGGCCAGGGCGTAAAAGGTTCGACGTAAGCGGAAGAGCACCTCAGCCAGTTCTGTGCGTGGTGATAGCAACATGCCCATTTGGCGAACCCCCATACTGCTGCTTGCGAAATCCCGAGTTGCAGCCAGTGGCTGCATGGCTCAAGGACGAATGCAAAGAGATGCCCTTCTTAGGTGCAAAACAGGAGGGCTTGTTGCTTAGGTATAGTTGGGGTTTTCGGCTTCTGGCAAGGTGGAGTTGCTGCTGGGCAGGGTCGCGTCAGGTCATGTTATTTCTCCAGTTGGAGCAATAACTTATGGTTTGTCAGTGGCTTTTCCTCAAGATCGCTGGTGTTTTGGCACTGTGCAGGATCGAGCCCTGAGGCGCCGCATTTACGCCTCTCAATGGCCCCCAGGCAGGCGCATGAACGTCGCCTGGGCGATGACAGAGTTCTGCGGGCAGGCGCTGACCTTGGGTGTTTGAGCGGCGAAGCCGTACTTGGCGCATCGACCAGCGGTGAACTGGGGTGCGCCGATGAGTGGCGGGAGATGCGCTGAGGGGGCAGCTCAAGCGGTTGCCTGGGCCCGCCTGTGATCTGCGGCTGTGCGCCTGCAGGCCACTCGGGTGAGCCCCGTGCGGCGCCCGCGGGTCATTCTGTCCGACGCTCAGTGCAACTGGGAGAGCGTAAATCCATTGCGTCTGCCCCCCTGTCGCAATTGCGGGGTGCTTATTTCGACAAGAACCGCATGCCATCCTCCAAACCCTGCAGGGTCAGTGGATACATCTGATCTTCCAGCAACTCGCGCATGATGTTGGTCGAGGCGGTGTAGTTCCAGGTGTCCTTGGGGTAGGGGTTGATCCAGATGAGCTTCTTGTATTTCTCCATGAAGCGCTTGATCCAGACGTAGCCCGGCTCCTCGTTCCAGTGCTCGACGCTGCCGCCGGCCTGGGTGATCTCGTAAGGCGCCATGGCCGCGTCGCCGACGAACACCACCTTATAGTCGGCGCCGTACTTGTTCATCAGGTCCTGGGTGGAGAAGCGTTCCGAGGTGCGGCGCAGGTTGTTCTTCCACACCGACTCGTACACGCAGTTGTGGAAGTAGAAGTATTCCAGGTGCTTGAACTCGGTCTTGCAGGCCGAGAACAGCTCCTCGCAGACCTTGACGTGGGCGTCCATCGAGCCGCCGATATCGAACAGCAGCAGTAGCTTGACCGTGTTGCGCCGTTCCGGGCGCATCTGGATATTCAGCAGGCCGCCGTCCTTGGCGGTGTGGTCGATGGTGCCGTCCAAGTCGAGCTCGTCCTGGGCGCCCTGACGAGCGAATTTGCGCAGGCGGCGCAGGGCGATCTTGATATTGCGCGTGCCCAACTCGACCTGGTCGTCGAGATTCTTGTCCTCGCGCTGATCCCAGACTTTGACCGCCTTGCCTTGCCGCTGGCCGGCGTCGCCGACGCGGATGCCCTCGGGGTTGAAGCCGCCGGAG
>JBFKAF010000105.1:0-8589 GCA_041621735.1 Pseudomonas sp. | reverse complement strand
GCGGCGGTGGACGGCATTTCCCTGCGGATCGACAGCGGCGAAATCTGCGTGATAGTCGGCACCTCGGGTTGCGGCAAGTCCACCACCCTGCGCCTGCTCAACAAGTTGATCGATTGCTCCAGCGGCGACATTCGCATCGACGGGCAGGACATCGCCCAGCTGGATGCCCAGTTGCTGCGTCGGCGCATGGGTTACGCGATCCAGAATACCGGGCTGTTCCCGCACTGGACGGTGGCGCGCAATATCAGCGTGGTGCCGCGCCTGCTGCACTGGCCGGCTGAGCGCATCGAGGCGCGCGTGCATGAGTTACTGGAGCTGCTGGGCTTGCCCCATGCCGACTTCGCCCACAAGTTCCCCAGCCAGCTGTCCGGCGGCCAGGCGCAGCGGGTCGGGGTGGCGCGGGCGCTGGCCGGCGACCCGGATATCCTGCTGATGGACGAACCCTTCGGCGCGCTCGACCCTATCACCCGCGACAGCCTGCAGAACGAACTGCTGCGTATCCAGTCGCGCATCCACAAGACCATCGTCTTCGTTACCCACGACATCGACGAGGCGCTCAAGCTGGCGACGCGTATCGTGGTCATGGACCAGGGCCGCATCGTCCAGCACGACACCCCGCTCAACCTGCTGAATAACCCGGCCAATGCCTTTGTCGAGAGCCTGCTCGGTCAGGGCGAGCGCGGCCTGAAACGGGCCAGCCTGCAGCGCGTGGTCGAGCGCATGTTGCCGTTGCAGGGAACCCCGCCGGCCTTCTCGGTCGGCGCCCAGGACAACCTGCGTCAGGCCCTGTCGCTGATGCTCTGGCACCGTGTCGGCGAGCTCTGCGTGCGCGACGCCGAGGACCGCGCGGTCGGGCTGTTGCCGATCAGCGCGCTGTTGCACGGCGCGACGGCATGAGCGCCGGGTTATCCGGGTGGAGGCCCTGGCTGGCGCCGTTTACCTGGGCGCTGCTGTTGCTCGCGGCGGTGCTCGGTTTGAGTGAGCTGGAGGTGCTGTTCCGGCAGATTCAGCCGGGTACGGGCGCGCTCATTTACCGGCGCGACAGCTTTGCCCAGCTGCTGCTCAATCATCTGCTGATCGTCGGCGCGGCGGCGCTGCTGTCGGTCAGCCTGGGCCTGGCCGCGGGGATTCTCGCCACCCGCGCCTGGGGCCGGGACTTCCTGCCGCTGCTCGGCCAGGTCGCCTCCATCGGCCAGACCTTTCCACCGGTCGCGGTGCTGGCGCTGGCGGTGCCGCTGCTGGGGTTCGGCAGCCTGCCGACCATAGTCGCGCTGGTGCTCTACGGCCTGCTGCCGGTGCTGCGCAATACCCTGGCCGGCTTGCAGGGGGTGCCGCCGGCAGTGCTGGAAGCTGCGCAAGGCATGGGCATGACGCCGCTGCAGGTATTGATCGAGGTGGAGTTGCCGCTGGCGGCGGCGGTGATCCTCGCCGGCATCCGCACCACAGTCACGGTGACCATCGCCACCGCGGCGATTGGCTCGACCATCGGCGCCAGCACCCTGGGCGATCCGGTGATCGCCGGGCTGGTCAATGGCAACACCGCCTATGTGCTGCAGGGCGCGCTGCTGATCGGTCTGCTGGCCGTCAGCGTCGACAGCGGCTTCGAGCGTTTGCAGCAACTGATCGCCGTGCGTCAGGGCCTCTGACGGCAGGGGCCGCAGGCCTTGAGCGAACCGGAGCTGCTGCCGAGCGGTCCGGGTAGGCCAAATGCTGCCGTTGGTCGGTTTGCGGCCTGGATGTCGATTGTCGCGCTCAAGAACCTGACTCCCGAGTCGATAAGTGGCTGTAATCGTCGATTATTGTGTGAACAATTTTGTATACAATGCCTGGTTCGGCACTCTGAGAATAACAACAGGAGACTCTCCATGCGCCTCTGGCAACGCAGCATTCAATGGCAGCTGATCCTCAGCATGGGCGCGGCCCTGCTCGCCAGCATCTTGATCGTGGTGGGCATTTATTCGGCGGTGGTCAATCGCCTGACCGAGCGCTATCTGGTCGAGGAGGCATTGCCGGCACGGGTGCTGGCGATCCGCAACGACCTGGAGCGGGTGCTCGCCGGGCCGATCACCGCGAATGCCGGAATCGCCGAGAACAGCCTGGTGCAGGACTGGCTGGCCGCAGGCGAGGACCCGGAGCGGCGCGATGAGTTCGCGCGCTACCTGGAGGGAGTACGCGCTCAGCAGAACGCCATGACCACCTCGATTGCCGTACTGGCCAGCGGCAACTACACCACCGGCGCCGGTCTGGTGCGCACGATCAACCGTAACCAGCCGGAGAACCAGTGGTTCTACAAGCTGGTCGATAGCGGCCGCGACCGGGTGCTGGAGATCGACATCGACAAGGGCACGCGGCTGCCTACGCTGTTCATCAACCAGCGGATCGAGCGCGACGGCAAGACCCTGGGGGTGTCCGGCCTGGGCTTCAGCCTCAAGGCGATGTCGGAGATGATCCGCGACTTCCGTTTCGGTGAGCAGGGCCAGGTGTTCCTGGTCGATGGGCAGGGCAATCTCAAGGTCCATCCGCAGGCCGAGCTGAACGGTAGCGGGCGCCTGGCGCAACTGTTGGGCGAAGGCCCGGCGGCCGAGTTGCTCGGCGCCGCGGGCAAGGTCGTGCGCTTCGAGCGCGACGGGGAGACGCATCTGGCCCTGGCGCAGCAATTCAACAGCCTGGACTGGCTGCTGGTCAGCGAGGTGCCGGAGGCGGAAATCTACGCCGAGGCGCGCCAGGCGCTGCTGATGAGCAGTCTGATCGGCGTCGGCGTGGCCCTGGTGTTCCTCTGTCTGGTGGTGTGGCTGGCCCGTGGTCTGGTGCGGCCGATCCGTCAGGTGACTGCCGCCCTGGTTGAAATCGGTGGCGGCGGCGGTGACCTGACCCGCCAGCTGGACGAGTCGCGGGCCGATGAACTGGGCGATCTGGCACGTGGCTTCAACCGCTTCATCGGCAGCCAGCGCAGCCTGATCGGTGAGGTGCTGGCCACCAGCGAACGCCTGCGCAGTGCGGTCGGTCAGGTCACTCAGGTGGTGGAGAACACCGCCGGGCGCTCCGGCCAGCAGCAGGAGATGACCGACATGGTCGCCACTGCGGTGCATGAAATGGGCCTGACCGTGCAGGAAATCGCGCGCAACGCCAGCAGCGCCGCGGATGCTTCGCACAACGCCCGCGATGAGGCGCAGCGGGCCGGACTGGTGGTAGGCCAGTCGATCGAGCATATCGAGCGAATGTCCACCGACATTGGCGGCGCGGCCGCCGCGGTCAGCGAACTGGCCGAACAGGTGGCGTCAATCGATCAGGTGTTGGCGGTGATCCGCGGGATTTCCGAGCAGACCAACCTGCTGGCGCTGAATGCCGCCATCGAGGCGGCGCGGGCCGGCGAGCTGGGTCGCGGTTTTGCCGTGGTGGCCGACGAGGTGCGCACCCTGGCCAGCCGGACCCAGGCCTCCACCGATGAGATCCAGCAGATGATCCAGCGCCTCAAGCAGGGCGCGGACACCGCGGTCAGCTCGATGCATGCCGGGCAAGCGGCGACCAGCACCGGGGTCGAGGCCAGCCAGCGCACGGGCCAGTCGCTTGGCGCGATCACCACCCAGGTGGAAAGCATCAGCGACATGAACACCCAGGTGGCGGCGGCGACCGAGGAGCAGTCGTCGGTGACCGAGGAGATCAACCGCAACGTGCAAGGCATCGCCGACTTGGCCCATGCCACCGCCGCCGAGGTGCGCGCCTGCCGTGAGGATTGCCAGACCCTGAGTGGCTTGGCCGATGACCTGGCCGGGCAGATGGGCCGGTTCAGGCTCTAAGCGGCCATCACAGACCAGTCGCAGTCGCGAGTGGTCTGTGCCTTAGCCGGTTGCTGCAAATCTAGGCGCGGCACTAAGCGCATAGCGGGGTTCTCCCGCGCAGTAGCTAGTCACTCGGCCAGTTCCAGGCGGTTGCGGCCGTTGGCTTTGGCGCGATACAGCGCATCGTCGATGCGTTTGTAAAAAGTCTCGGTCGAGTCATCGCTCAGCGGCAGGTAACTGCCCACCCCCAGGCTGCAGGTCAGCGGCAGAGCCTGCTCATTCAGTTGCAGGGGGTGGCTGACCAGATCGTTGCGAAAGTGCTCCGCCAGCTGTATGGCCTGCTCCAGCGGGGTGTTGGGCATCAGCACGGCGAACTCCTCGCCGCCCACGCGCATCAGCACATCGCTGTCGCGGCGGAACACCTGGCGCATGCGTTCGGCAAAGGCGTGCAGGCAGAGGTCGCCGGCGCTGTGGCCGAAGCGGTCGTTGATCTGTTTGAAGTAGTCGATATCCAGCAGGATCAGCGACAGCGGACTGTTCTGGCGGCGCGCGTTCGCCTGCCAGCTGGGCAATAGCAGATTGAACTGCAGGCGGTTGCCCAGGGTGGTCAGCGCATCGGTGCGGCTGAGTTCCTCCAGCTCTTCACTGTGTTGGATCAGGCGCAGCTCACGCTCGAGTCCGATGCGGTATTCACGGTTCCAGCGATAGAGGAACAGCCCCAGATAGCCCAGGTAGATCGCCAGGGCCACGGATTCGCCAATTTCGCTGGTGCCCTGTTGGTACTTGACCAGGTTGCTGGGCAGGTACACCAGGAGTATCGCCAGGGCGCAGGGCCACATGCGCATGGGATAGGTGAAGGCGAGGGCGGTACTGAATACCACCACGATCAGCATGACCAGAAAGTGCGAGGCGACTATGTCCGGGTGGTACAGGATGCCCGCCAGCATCAGGCCCCAGGCCAGCGAGTGGAGGAGGATGATCGTCCACTGCAGCCTCAGCCAGTGCTGCAGTTGGGCTGGCGTCTGCTGTTCGCTGGGGCGGCTGGAATTGCGCAGGAAGAAGAAGCTCAGCAGCACAACGCTACCGCCGCCCCAGACCCAGAGGTTCTGCCAGGGCTGGGCACTGGTCAGCCACAGCAGTGCCCAGGTCAGCAGGTAGTAATAGCCGGCGAACCTGGAGCGAATATACACATCGTTCACTTCGCGCCAGAGCGGGAAACACGAGCTGGAAACAGCGGCGGGCTCGGCTGGCATAGGCAGCAGACTCCAAGGGTCACTCGTTAAGCCTAGCGGAGTGATGGCATTTTGTTATGCCTGCTCTGGGCTGGGCCTCAAGTGCTGCGCCGCCAGCTGGTTGAGCGACTGCCGGCGAGTCACGCCACGGACGCGAGGATCAGGCAGTTGCGTCCGGCACTCTTGGCTCGATACAGCGCATCGTCGACACGCTTGAAGAAGGCTTCGGCGCTGTGGTCGCGGTGCTTGTCGAAGCAACCGACCCCCAGGCTGCTGGTCAGCGGCAGGTTCTGCCCCTGTACATCGAAGCCGTGTTGCTCCAGTTCCAGGCGGAAGCTTTCCGCCAGCAGGTGAGCCTGTTCCAGGGTGGTGCCGGGCATCAGCACGCCGAACTCTTCACCGCCCAGGCGCAGCAAGGCATCGCTGTCGCGGCGGAAGACCTGGCGCATCAGTTCGGCGAAGGCGCTGAGGCAGGCGTCACCGCAGGCATGGCCGTGGGCATCGTTGATCTGCTTGAAAAAGTCGATATCCAGCAGCACCAAGGACAGCGAATTACTCTGCCGCTGGGCGTTGGCGACCATCGCCGGAAACAGGCTGTTGAAGTGATAACGGTTGCCCAGCTGGGTCAGGCTGTCGGTACGGCTGAGCAACTCCAGGCTTTCCTGCTGCTCGAGCAGTTTTAGCTCCATGGCCAAGTGGTTTTGATACACCTGACTGTTGCGCTTGAGCGCGAAGACCAGGTAACTGAGGTAGGCGATCAGGGCGATGAAGTGTCCCCGTTGCTCCTGCCAGTCCAGTGCCAGGGCCAACAGACCGGGCAGGTAGAGCAGCGGCAGGATCAGCAGGGAGAGGTGTTTGCGCATGGCCAGGTGATAGACGCTGGCGGTGCTGAAGGCGATGGTGGCCATCATCGCGATAACCCGCGAACCCTTGAAGTCCGAGCTGTACAGTGTCCAGCCCAGTGCCAGGCCCCAGCCCAGGGCGCCCAGCAGGATCAGCGCCCATTGTCGATTGAGCCAGTCTTGCAGGCGTTGCGGGGTGTACTGCTCCGGCACGCGGTGGATCAGGCGCAGGAGCAAGAACAAGGCAAAAAAAGCGGTGCCGGCCAAGCCGACGGTGAATTGCGCGGTCGGCTCACCGCCCATTATCCACACCAGTAACCAGGCGATCAGGTAATAAAAGCCGGCCAGGTGCGAGCGAGCGCGAATGTCTTGGGCTTCGCGCCAGAGGGTGAAGGTCGCAGGGTCATGGGGCAATTCGTTGTGGGTCATGGCAACAACCACTAAAGCAGCCGTGTTAGAGCATAGCGTTTCTGCAGCAGCAGTAGTGGTTGAGGGCTATTCGGCATCGTCAAGGGGGAGAGTCGCGGCCGAATCCAGACGGATCGGCCTGACCGGGGCATAGCGCGGGTGTGTCGGGTTAGCGCAGGATCAGCAGCGGGCCAGTGCTGGAGCGCAGCAGATGACTGGTGGTGCTGCCGACCAGGAACTGGCGAATCCGCGAGTGGCCGTAGGCGCCCATCACCAGCAGGTCGATGCCGTGCTCGGCCTGGTAGGCGTGCAGGCTCGGTTCGACCTCGCCGCTGCGCAGTTCCAGGTGGACCTCGCTGGCCGACTCATCGAGTACCTGCTGGGCGTCCTTGAGCTGTGCCCAGGCCTCATCGCTCTCGGCACCAATCATCACCAGATGGCAGGCCAGGCCCTTGAGCAGCGGGCTGGCGGCGATCATCTCGAGGCCTTTGCGTGCGGTGGCGCTACCGTCGAAGGCGAACATATAGCTCTGTGGCGCCTTGAACTCGCCGCAACTGACCAGCACCGGACGCTGCAGGGTGCGGATGACGTTCTCCAGGTGACTGCCGATGTGCTGACCGAGGCTGGCGCTGGCTTCGCCCTGGCGGCCGATCACCAGCAGGCGGATGTTCTCTTGCAGTTCGCCCAGGCTGTCGACCAGGTCGCCGTGACGCTGGCGCAGCTGCGCATTGTCGATCCCGGCGGCCGTGGCGCGCGCCTTGGCCGCCTCGAGCATCAGGTGACCCTGCTCCAGGGCCAGCTTGCTGCGCTTCTCATCCAGGGCCGCCAGCTCATCGAGCAGGTGTTCGCGGCTACCCAGGCCGATGGCGCCACTCAGGTCGCTCGGCTGGGGGTACTGGGCGTGATCCAGCACATGCAGCAGGCTCAGCGGCGCCTGCAGGCGCAGGCTGGCCCAGGCCGCGTAGTCGCACACGGCGGGAGCGGCGGGCGAGCCGTCGATACAGGCGAAGACATGCGGCATGGGAACTCTCCTTAATGGTCCATCAGGCTGTCGACGGCATCCGGCTTATCGTGCACGCCGAAGCGGTCTACGATGGTGGCGCTGGCCTGGTTGAGGCCGAGCACTTCGACCTCGGTGCCCTCGCGGCGTAGCTTGAGCACCACCTTGTCCAGGGCGGCGACCGCGGTGATGTCCCAGAAGTGTGCGCGGGACAGGTCGATCACGACCTTATCAAGCGCTTCCTTGAAATCAAAGGCGGCGCTGAACTTGTCGGCGGAGGAGAAGAACACCTGGCCGACCACGCGGTAGGTGCGCAGGGTGCCGTCGCTGTCGACTTCGGAGTCGACGTAAAGGAAATGGCCGATCTTGTTGGCGAAGAACATCGCCGCCAGCAGCACGCCGACGAACACGCCGTAAGCCAGGTTGTGGGTATAGACGGTGACCGCGACGGTGGCGAGCATGACCAGGTTGGTCGACAGCGGGAAGCTCTTCAGGTTGCGCAGCGAATCCCAGCTGAAGGTGCCGATCGATACCATGATCATCACCGCGACCAGCGCGGCCATGGGGATCTGGCTGACCCAGTCGCTGAGGAACACCACCATAAGCAGCAGCACCGAGCCGGCCACCAGGCAGGACAGGCGGCCACGGCCGCCGGATTTTACGTTGATCACCGACTGGCCGATCATCGCGCAGCCAGCCATGCCGCCGAGCAGGCCCGAGGCGATGTTGGCCACGCCCTGGCCCTTGCATTCGCGGTTCTTGTCGCTATTGGTGTCGGTCAGGTCGTCGACTATGGTCGCGGTCATCATCGACTCCAGCAGGCCGACCACGGCCAGCGCGGCGGCGTAGGGGAAGATGATCGCCAGGGTCTCGAGGTTCAGCGGCACTTCGGGCCAGAGGAAGATCGGCAGGGTGTCCGGCAGCTCGCCCATGTCGCCGACGGTGCGGATATCCAGGCCCAGGTACATGGCCACGGCCGTCATGCTGAGGATGCACACCAGCGGCGAAGGGACCAGCTTGCCGATCTTGGGCACATAGGGGAACAGGTAGATGATGCCCAGGCCGGCGGCGGTCATAGCGTAGACGTGCCAGGTGACGTTGGTCAGCTCCGGCAGCTGGGCCATGAAGATCAGGATTGCCAGGGCATTGACGAAACCGGTGACCACCGAGCGCGAGACGAAGCGCATCAGGCTGCCGAGCTTGAGGTAGCCGGCGCCGATCTGCAGCACCCCGGTGAGCAGGGTGGCGGCCAGCAGGTACTGCAGGCCGTGCTCCTTGACCAGGGTCACCATGACCAGGGCCATGGCCCCGGTGGCGGCGGAGATCAT
>JBFKAF010000104.1:0-8593 GCA_041621735.1 Pseudomonas sp. | reverse complement strand
CCCAGGTGAAACATCCATGCAGCCCATGCTGAATATCGCGCTGCGCGCAGCCCGTAGCGCCGGTGAAATGATCTTCCGCTCTACCGAACGCTTGGACGTCATCTCGGTCGACGAGAAAGATGCCAAAGACTACGTGACCGAAATCGACCGCTCTGCCGAGAACCTGATCATCCAGGCCCTGCGCAAGGCGTACCCGACCCACGGCTTTCTCGGCGAAGAAAGCGGCCTGACCGAAGGCAGTGGTGATGGCGCAGACTACCTGTGGATCATCGACCCACTGGATGGCACCACTAACTTCGTCCGCGGCATCCCACACTACGCCGTCAGCGTGGCCTGTAAATACCGTGGCCGCCTCGAACATGCCGTGATCATCGACCCGGTCCGCCAGGAAGAATTCACCGCCAGCCGCGGTCGTGGCGCAGCCCTCAACGGCCGCCGCCTGCGCGTCAGCACCCGCAAGAGCCTGGAAGGCGCACTGCTCGGCACCGGCTTCCCGTTCCGCGACAGCCAACTCGACAACCTGGAAAACTACCTGGGCATGTTCCGCAGCCTGGTCGGCCAGACTGCGGGGGTACGCCGCGCCGGCGCCGCCAGCCTGGACCTGGCCTACGTTGCCGCGGGGCGCTTCGATGCTTTCTGGGAATTCGGCCTGTCCGAGTGGGACATGGCCGCCGGCGCCCTGCTGATCCAAGAAGCAGGCGGCCTGGTCAGCGACTTTAGCGGCAGCCACGAGTTCCTTGAGAAAGGCCAAATCGTCGCCGGCAACACCAAGTGCTTCAAGGCTGTGCTGACCGCGATTCAGCCACACCTTTCCGCCTCACTAAAACGCTAATAGCGCCACACAAAAAAACCGGTCTAGCGCCGGTTTTTTTGTACCCATGAAAAAGCGCCCCGCGGGGCGCTTTCTCGCTAGCCGGTTTTACTGAGCCGTTTCAACCAGCACCAGCTGTCCATCCTTGACTGGAATCCGAGCGCCTGGGTCACGCTGCATGCGCACCTGAGCGACCTTACCGTCCAACTGATACTTCACGTCGTAACCAACCAGTTTGTCACTGGTGTCGGTGACGGTATCGCAGCGCGTTTCCGTGGTGGTGTAAGTATCATTGGCCTGCATATTACCTTGCACCTTGTTGCCGGCATAACCACCACCGACCGCCCCAGCCACCGTGGCGATCTTTTTACCGGTGCCACCCCCCACCTGATTGCCAAGCAAGCCACCAACCACTGCACCAATCGCCGTACCGGCAATTTTATGCTGATCCTTGACCGGCTTCTGTCTGGTCACAGTAACGTCCTTGCACACTTCTCGCGGAGTCTTGATAGTCTCCTTGACCGGCTGTACAGCAAGAACTTCCGCATACTCAGGGCCGCTTACCAGATTGTAAGTCGCGACGGCGCCACCTGCAGTGACACCCACCGCACCGAGCACCGCACCAACGAGCATTGATTTGTTCATGGCAATCTCCTGACCTTCACGCTAAGTGGCGAATTACGCCCCTGTTCCCAGCCTTCGACTCTTGTGACTCACGGCAAGTTCCACTCGCCATGAGCCGCACAGCGATCGCTGCGAGAAAAGCCGTAACCTCAAGGACGCTCATCGACCTCTTCGGCCACCACCGGCGGAATCAGATCCTCGACAGTCAGGTTGAGCCAGACCAACACAACGTTGGCGATATAGATCGACGAGTAGGTACCCGCCAATACACCAATAAACAGTGCAACGGAGAAGCCGAACAGGTTATCGCCCGCAAAGACCAACAAGGCACCGATTGCCAGCAGCGTGGAAATAGACGTGGCCAAGGTGCGCAACAGGGTCTGCGTAGTCGAGATATTGATATTCTCGATCAAGCTGGTCTTGCGCAGCACACGGAAGTTCTCACGCACCCGGTCAAACACCACGATGGTGTCGTTCAACGAGTAGCCGATAATCGCCAGCAGCGCCGCCAGCACCGTCAAGTCGAAGGTAACCTGGAAAAACGACAGGATACCCAGCGTCACCACGACGTCATGCACCAGAGAGACGATGGCGCCCACAGCAAATTTCCACTGAAAGCGGAAGGCCAGGTACAGCAGCACGCCACCCAGCGCCAGGAGCATGCCGATCCCACCCTGATCGCGCAGTTCCTCACCCACCTGCGGGCCAACGAACTCGACCTTGCGCACCTCAAGCTGATCACCAGCCTGGCGTAGCGCCGCCGCGACCTTGTTGCCCAGATCAGGATCGTCACCCTGCATGCGCACCACCACATCGGTGGTCGCCCCAAAGCTCTGCACCACCGCATTGGTGAAGCCTGCATCGACAAGCTGCTGACGAATCTTGCCGAGATCGGCCGACTGCTCGTAACCCAGCTCGATCTGAGTGCCGCCAGTGAAATCCAGGCCGTAATTCAAGCCCTTGAAAAACCAGCTGCCCAACGCCAACAAGGTCAGGAACAGCGTGAGGACGAACGCGATATTGCGCGCCCCCATGAAGTTGATCGTACGATTCATCTCAGCCCCTTAAACCCACAACTTCTTGAAGTCACGCCCGCCACAGGTCAGGTTGACCATGGCACGCGTCA
The DNA here is from genome assembly GCA_041621735.1 of Pseudomonas sp. GTDB lineage: Bacteria > Pseudomonadota > Gammaproteobacteria > Pseudomonadales > Pseudomonadaceae > Aquipseudomonas. Next base: position 6,032 of record JBFKAF010000104.1, on the reverse strand, counting down.
CCAGAATGGCGGTGAACATCGAGGTGAGAATGCCCAGGGACAAGGTCACCGCGAAGCCCTTGACCGGCCCCGTACCCATCGCGAAGAGAATGCCGCCGACCAGCAAAGTGGTCAGGTTGGCATCGACGATGGCCGAGTAGGCCCGATCGAAGCCCTCATGAATGGCGCGCTGCACCGACATACCATTGGCGATTTCCTCGCGAATCCGCGAGAAGATCAGCACGTTGGCATCCACCGCCATCCCCATGGTCAGCACGATACCGGCGATACCCGGCAGGGTCAGGGTCGCACTCAGCAGCGACATCAGCGCCAGCAGCAACACCATGTTGAAACCTAGCGCGATGGTCGCCAGCACCCCGAAGAAGCGGTAGATCGCGATGATGAACAACGAGACGAACAACATGCCCCACAAGGCCGCGTCAACACCCTTGGCAATATTGTCAGCCCCCAGGCTCGGACCGATGGTGCGCTCTTCGGCGAAGTACATCGGCGCAGCCAAACCACCGGCACGCAACAGCAAGGCCAACTCCGACGACTCACCCTGTCCATCCAGACCGGTAATACGGAACTGACTGCCGAGCGGCGACTGAATAGTCGCCAGACTGATGATCTTCTTCTCTTCGACGAAACTCGGTATTCCGACTTCCTTCTCGACCCCATCGACCACCTGGCGAACATAGCGGGTCATCGGCTTCTGCTCGATGAAGATAACCGCCATGCTGCGCCCGACATTGTTGCGCGTCGCCCGATTCATCAGGTCGCCACCATGGCCATCCAAACGGATATTGACCTGTGGCCGACCATTTTCGTCGAAGCTCGCCTGGGCATCGGTGACCTGGTCGCCGGTGATGATCAGCTCGCGCTGCAACTGCACCGGCGGCCGATTTTCCGCGCGAAACTCGAACGTCTCGGTAGAGGCCCTTGAAGCGTCAAGCTCAGCCTCCAGACGAAACTCGAGGTTCGCGGTCTTACCGAGAATACGCTTGGCCTCGGCCGTATCCTGCACGCCCGGCAGCTCCACCACGATACGATTAGCGCCCTGACGCTGGACCAGCGGCTCAGCCACACCCAGCTCGTTGACCCGGTTACGTACGGTGGTCAGGTTCTGCTTGATCGAGTACTCGCGAATTTCCACGAGCTTGGCCTGGGTCAGCGTCAAACGCAGGACCTGCAGGCCGCTGCGCTCAGTCGAGGTCAGCTCGAAATCGGTGAAATCCTTGCGGATCAGACGCTGAGCTTTTTCCAGGGTCGCCTCATCGGTGAAACCCAACTGAATCGCGCCATTGAGTTCAGGCAGACTGCGGTAGCGCACGCGCTCTTTGCGCAGCAGGCTCTTCACTTCGCCTTCATACACCTTGCGCCGCGCATCGAGCGCCTTGTCCATGTCCACTTCCATAAGGAAATGCACACCACCCGACAAGTCCAGGCCCATTTTCATCGGGCTGGCGCCGAGATTACGCAACCAATCCGGCGTGGTCTGCGCCAGGTTCAGCGCGACCACGAAATCTTCGCCCAGCACCTTGCGCACAACGTCCTTGGCCGGCAACTGATCTTCTTGCTTTACCAGACGCAGCAAGCCACCCCTACCCTGCTTCGCCAGACTCATGGCCTTGACCGCGATACCCGCCTCGCTCAGCGCGTGACTGGCACGTTCCAGATCAGCCTGCTCGACCCGCATGGCCGTGCTATTTCCGCTGATTTGGATTGCCGGATCATCTGGGTAAAGATTAGGCGCGGAATAAAGAAAGCCAATCGCCAGCACAGCCGCGATAAGCAGGTACTTCCAGAAGGGAAATTTATTGAGCATGACGCCGCCCGTTATGACGCGGGGCGCATGAAGCGCCCCGTCGAATGGTAAAGGTGTGAAACTTAGATGGCTTTCAGCGTGCCCTTCGGCAGCGTGGCGGCGATGGCCACCTTCTGAATTTTCAACTCAACGGTATCGGACACTTCGATCACCACGAAGTCATCGGAAACCTTGATCACCTTGCCGGCGATACCACCCGTGGTCACCACCTCTTCACCCTTCTGCAGGTTACCGATCAGGTTCTTGTGCTCCTTGGCACGCTTGGCCTGTGGGCGCCAGATCATCAGGTAGAAGATGACCAGAAAACCAACCAAAAACACCCACTCGAAGCCACTACCGACAGGGCCAGCGGCGGGAGCGGTTTCGGCGTAAGCGGCGGGAATCAAAAAGCTCATTTAACACTCCAATTAGACAGGTCTTAAAACGTTGATTTATCAGTCGAGCGGCGGTGTTGGCAGACCGCGTCGAGCATAGAAGGCATCGATAAAGGCGGCCAATGTACCCTGTTGAATAGCCTCGCGCAAACCAGCCATCAGCCGCTGATAATGACGCAAGTTGTGGATAGTATTGAGCATGCTACCCAGCATTTCCCCACATTTATCCAGGTGATGCAGGTAGGCACGGGAGAAATTTTTACAGGTATAGCAATCGCACGCGGGGTCGAGTGCCGAGTCATCGTGCTTGTGTACCGAGTTACGGATTTTCAGCACGCCAGTCTCGACGAACAGGTGGCCGTTGCGCGCGTTGCGCGTCGGCATCACGCAGTCGAACATGTCCACCCCACGACGCACGCCCTCGACCAGGTCTTCTGGCTTACCCACCCCCATCAAATACCGCGGTTTGTCCGTCGGCATCTGCCCAGGCAGGTAGTCCAGCACGCGCAGCATTTCCTCTTTCGGCTCGCCGACGGACAAGCCGCCAATGGCCAAGCCATCGAAGCCGATTTCGTCCAAGCCCTCCAGCGAACGCATGCGCAACTCTTCATGCATGCCGCCTTGAACGATACCGAACAACGCCGCCGTACTCTCGGCATGCGCATCTTTCGAGCGCCGAGCCCAGCGCAGCGACAACTCCATCGAGCGTTTGGCCACATCGAACTCGGCCGGATAGGGCGTGCACTCGTCGAAAATCATCACGATATCGGAGCCCAGATCACGCTGGACCTGCATCGACTCTTCCGGACCCATGAAGACCTTCGAACCATCCACCGGCGAGGCGAAGGTCACCCCCTCCTCCTTGATCTTACGCATGGCACCGAGGCTGAACACCTGGAAACCACCGGAATCTGTGAGAATCGGCCCCTGCCACTGCATAAAGTCATGCAGGTCGCCGTGGCGCTTGATCACCTCGGTACCCGGACGCAACCACAGGTGGAAGGTATTGCCGAGAATCATCTGCGCGCCAATGGCCTCAATGTCACGCGGCAACATGCCCTTGACCGTGCCATAGGTGCCCACCGGCATAAACGCCGGCGTCTCGACCACGCCACGCGGGAAAGTCAGACGACCACGACGCGCCTTGCCGTCAGTCGCCAACAGTTCGAAAGACATGCGACAGGTGCGCGTCATACTTGATCCTCTGGCCCGCGAGGCGCGGGATTGCGGGTAATAAACATGGCATCGCCATAACTGAAGAAACGATACCCTTCGGCGATGGCACTTTTATACGCCGCCATGGTTTCCGGGTAGCCGGCGAATGCCGAAACCAGCATCAGCAAAGTCGACTCCGGCAGGTGGAAATTGGTGACCAGTGCATCGACCACATGCAGCGGCCGCCCCGGGTAGATAAAGATGTCGGTATCACCACTGAATGGCTTGAGCACACCGTCACGCGCCGCACTTTCCAGCGAGCGCACGCTAGTGGTACCTACTGCAATGACCCGGCCACCACGCGCACGGCAGGCCGACACGGCATCCACTACCACCTGATCGACCTCCAACCACTCGCTGTGCATGTGGTGATCCTCGATGCGCTCCACCCGCACCGGCTGGAACGTACCCGCACCAACATGCAGGGTGACGAAAGCAGTCTCCACACCTTTAGCCGCAATGGCCGCGAGCACGTTCTTGTCGAAATGCAGCCCGGCTGTTGGTGCCGCGACCGCTCCGGCACGCTCGGCATACACGGTCTGATAACGTTCGCGGTCGGCGGCATCGTCAGCCCGATCAATATAAGGAGGCAGCGGCATATGCCCCACGCGCTCGAGCAGCGGCAGCACTTCCTCGGTAAAACCCAACTCGAACAGCGCGTCATGCCGCGCCAACATCCGAGCCTCGCCGCCACCGTCGATCAGGATCGTCGTACCCGGCTTGGGCGATTTGCTCGCACGCACATGCGCCAACACTCGGTGACTGTCCAAGACGCGCTCGACCAGCACTTCCAGCTTGCCGCCAGAGGCCTTCTGACCGAAGAGTCGCGCCGGAATCACCCGCGTATTGTTGAACACCATCAAATCGCCGGGGCGCAGATACTCCAGCAAATCGGGGAATTGACGATGAGCGAGAGCACCCGTTGGGCCGTCCAGCACCAGCAAGCGGCTGGCATGGCGCTCAGCCAGCGGATATCGGGCGATCAGAGACTCGGGTAGCTCGAAATGAAAGTCGGCAACACGCATGGGATGAGGGAGGTCATATAGCAGGGCGCAAAAGCTTACCGGAAATAGCTGATTTTGACCACGAAAGTGGATTGACCAAGTACAAAGGCCTCCCTATACTTCGCCGCCATTGTGCCCCGGTGGCGGAACCGGTAGACGCGGCGGATTCAAAATCCGTTTTCGAAAGAAGTGGGAGTTCGAGTCTCCCCCGGGGCACCATAATCCTTTCAGTTACTTGGTTCAGGCCAAGCAATGCGCAATACCCGCTTAAGCTGCAGTTCCTGCACGATCAAGCACAGATTCAAATCTGCACTACAGCCCATTAAACAGCCGGTATCAGGCGCCTCACTAGCGCGGTACAGGGGTTGGCATTTGCCTGGGAGTTAGCGTAGAGTAATTGAACTGTGTTTGCATGGGTCGCTTTGAATCGTGACCTGGTGCAGTAGATCCTTCAGATCCGCTACATCCCGCTCGACTTCTATTACTCTTTGCAACCAGTCTCAGTCCTCTACTTTTTAGAGGCTGTCATTAACTATAGTTTCAAGGAAATAAGACATGTCGAATCGTCAGAACGGTACCGTCAAGTGGTTTAACGACGAGAAAGGTTTTGGTTTTATCACTCCCGAAAGCGGTCCGGATCTGTTCGTGCACTTCCGCGCTATCGAAGGCAACGGCTTCAAGAGCCTGAAAGAAGGCCAGAAAGTCAGCTTCGTAGCTGTGCAAGGTCAAAAAGGCATGCAGGCTGACCAGGTTCAAGTCCAGGAATAAGCCGCTTCCCTGAAAAACCCCTGATGGCGACATCAGGGGTTTTTTTATGCCTATAAATGCAGCTACTCGCAACCACAAGTCTTATAAGCCTTACCGCTAACGAGCCAGCCATGCCGAAACACCTTCTGCGCCCTCAGGGTGACTTTCCCGCAGCGGGCCTGCCCCGCCGGCTTGCCGCCATGTTCTACGATTTATTGCTTTGCCTGGCCCTGCTCATTGTCGTGACCTTCATCTACAAGCTGGCCCTCATGGGCTTTTACGGCGAAGCGCAACTCAAGCAGCTATCTGACGCCGGCGCACTGGATGGCGACCCCATCCTATCCAGCCTGTTGCTGCTCAGCCTATTCGGTTTCTTCAGTAAGTTCTGGACACATAACGGCCAGACGCTGGGCATGCAGGTCTGGGGCGTACGCATCCAGAATACCGATGGCACCGCCATCAGCCTATGGCAAGCGCTCTTGCGCTTCGTGGTGGCCATGGCTTCCTGGCTGCTGCTGGGCCTGGGTTTTCTCTGGGTGCTTTGGGATAAGGAAAGCCGCAGCTGGCACGACATTTATTCCGACAGTCGCACCGTGCAACTGCCCAAGCACACGCACAAAAAGTAACCCGCAAACGAAAGAGCCGGCAGTCAGCCGGCTCTTTCAATACCTTCTCCGCTTACCCCGCGCGACGCAACAACCCTACGCCCGCCAAAGCACAAATAGCCGCAGGAATCAGCACTGCGAGCAGCGGCGAGAAGCCGAACACCAGGCTGGAAGGCCCGAGCAGGTCCTGGGCAATACTGAACACGAAGCCCACCAGCACCCCGGTGAACACTCGCTGACCAAGCGTCACCGAACGCAGTGGCCCGAAGATAAAGGAAAT
>JBFKAF010000103.1:0-8632 GCA_041621735.1 Pseudomonas sp. | reverse complement strand
GCCAGCGTGCAATACGACGTCAAGGGCGCCTTGGATAATCCGCAGATCACCTTCGATAAGCCCTTTGAAAAGCAGCGCTAAGGGCTCTGCTTTGACTGGTGCAGCGATGCAGTCGGCGGACGTGTCTTGTAAGCTGGTGGTTCAAGCCGCCCCCGAGGAGGAATACCCATGAGCCTCGCCGTGATTCAACTGGTCAGTCAGGACGATGTGCTGGCTAACCTGGCTCAGGCCCGTCGCCTGCTGGAGCAGGCGGCTGCGGGCGGCGCGCGACTGGCGGTGTTGCCGGAAAACTTCGCCGCCATGGGCCGTCGTGACCTGGCCGCGCTGGGGCGTCGTGAAGCCCATGGTGACGGACCCATCTTGCCCTGGTTGAAACAGGCCGCGCGTGACCTCAGGTTATGGATAGTCGCCGGCACCTTGCCCTTGCCGCCGGACGGTCAGCCCGACGCCAAACCGCTGGCCTGTTCGCTGCTGATTGACGAGCAGGGCGAGCGCGTGGCGCGCTACGACAAACTGCACCTGTTCGATGTGGACGTCGCCGACAGTTGCGGTCGTTACCGCGAGTCGGACGATTACGCCCACGGACAGCGGCTGGTGGTGGCCGACACGCCCGTTGGGCGCTTGGGTTTGACGGTGTGTTATGACCTGCGTTTTCCTGAGCTGTATGGCGCCTTGCGTGAAGCCGGCGCCGAGCTGATCAGCGTACCGGCGGCCTTTACCGCGCTGACCGGTGCCGCGCATTGGCAGGTGCTGACCCGCGCCCGCGCCATCGAGACGCAGTGCTACCTGTTGGCGGCGGGGCAGGGCGGGGGGCATCCGGGTGCTCGCGAGACCTTTGGTCACTCCGCGATCATCGACCCCTGGGGGCGGGTGCTGGCTGAGCAGGCGCAGGGTGAGGCGCTGCTTCTGGCCGCGCGCGACGCCGCCGAGCAGGCCGCGATCCGCCAACGTATGCCGGTGGCCCGGCATAAACGATTTTTTGCAGCGGCCGAACCGCGGCTGCCAGGTTTGGAGTAGTTATGAACGAGATGCTGTTGTCCGTCAGTGAGCATGTGTTGAGCCCGGGCGGTTTGACTATCGATCATCTGCCCGGCGTACTGGGTGAGTTGGTCGGCCCAGGCATCGATGCCGCCGACTTGTACTTTCAGAGCCAGGTGTCGGAGACCTGGGTGCTCGAGGATGGCATCGTCAAAGAGGGCAGCTTCAACCTCGATCAAGGCGTCGGCGTGCGCGCCCAGTCCGGCGAGAAAACCGGTTTCGCCTACAGCAACGCCATCACCGCCGAGGCCTTGAGTCAGGCGGCGCGGGCCGCCCGTTCGATCGCCCGTGCCGGGCAGCAGGGCCGGGTGCAGGCCTTCAGCAGCTCCGCCGTGACGGCCTTGTATGCACCGGATAACCCGCTGGATGTGATCGGCCGGGCGGAGAAAGTCGAATTGCTGAAGCAGATCGATCAGGCCACCCGGGCCCTCGATTCACGGATCAAGCAAGTGACGGTCAGCCTCGCCGGGGTCTGGGATCGGGTCTTGGTCGCGTCCAACGACGGCAGCCTGGGCGCCGATGTGCGCCCGCTGGTGCGTTTCAATGTCAGCGTCATCGTCGAGCAGAATGGCCGGCGCGAGCGCGGTGGGCATGGCGGTGGTGGGCGTACCGATTACCGCTATTTCCTGGCCAAAGACGGCCTCAACGAAAGCCGCGCCATGGGCTATGCCCGTGAGGCGTTGCGCCAGGCGCTGGTCAATCTGGAGGCGATCCCCGCGCCGGCCGGCAGCATGCCGGTGGTGATGGGTGCCGGCTGGTCCGGCGTGCTGCTGCACGAGGCGGTGGGGCATGGCCTGGAGGGAGACTTCAACCGCAAGGGCAGTTCCGCCTACAGCGGCCGCATGGGTGAAAAGGTTGCTTCCAGCCTGTGCACCATCGTCGACGACGGCACCCTGGCCGAGCGCCGCGGCTCGCTGAGCGTGGATGACGAAGGCACGCCGACCGAGTGCACCACGCTGATCGAAAATGGCGTGCTCAAGGGCTATATGCAGGACAAGCTGAACGCCCGCCTGATGGGCGTGGCCTGCACCGGCAACGGTCGCCGCGAGTCCTACGCACACCTGCCGATGCCGCGCATGACCAACACCTACATGCTGGCGGGCGCCAGCGATCCGGAGGAAATCATCCGCTCGGTGAAGCGCGGTATCTACTGCGCCAACCTCGGCGGTGGCCAGGTCGACATCACCAGCGGCAAGTTCGTCTTCTCCACCAGCGAGGCGTATTTGATCGAGGACGGTAAGATCACCGCGCCGGTCAAGGGCGCGACCTTGATCGGCAATGGCCCGGAAGCCATGAGCCGGGTGTCGATGGTCGGCAATGACCTGGCCCTGGACAGCGGCGTCGGCACTTGCGGCAAGGACGGTCAATCGGTACCTGTGGGTGTCGGTCAGCCGACCCTGAAGATCGATGCGATTACCGTGGGCGGGACCGGTGCGTAGGGAGGGTCTTGACCCACCGAGCGGGCCGCGGGAGCGGCTGCTGTGATGGTGGGTTACGCCGCTGCGCGGCTAACCCACCCTACAGGGCTGTAGTGGTTTTTAACGCAGTCCGCGTTGGCTTTCATCCAGCTCGCGGATGTATTTAAACAGCTTGCGCGAGGCGGCTGGCGCCTTGTTCTGCGCCAGCTCGTGCTGGCCCTGGCGGATCAGTTGACGCAGGTGCTGGCGATCCGCTTGCGGGTACTCGCCGACGAAGGTCTCGAGGGTGGCGTCGGTACCGTTGAGCAGGCGGTCGCGCCAGCGCTCCAGGTTGTGAAAGCGCTCGTTGTACTGGCGGGTCGAAGCGTCCAGCTGGTCGAGCAGGGTAAGGATGGCTTCGATATCCTGGTCACGCATGAGCTTGCCGATGAACTGCACGTGGCGCTTTTTCGCGGAGTTGGCGGTGTGCTTCGGCGCCTCGGCCAGGGCGCGGCGGAGCTCATCGGTGAGCGGTAGCTTGTTCAGCAGGTCGGGCTTTAAGGTGGTCAGGCGTTGACCCAGATCTTGCAACGCGTGTAGCTCGCGTTTGACCTGGGTTTTACTCTTCTCGCCGGAGAAGTCGTCAAGGTAGTCAGACATGGCAGCGGTCCAGTGGAAAACGCCGCCATGATAGCAGCAAGTTTCCAGCTGCAAGTGTTCGCCCCTTGTTATGGCGCCGCTTGTCGCTTAATTGTTCAGGAGTGTTTATGAGCGCAGTAGAAGTCGTCGGCCCCGAGGCCGTGCCGCAATTGCAGGCGCAGGTCGAGCAGATCATCGCCGAGGCGAAAAAACAGGGCGCCAGTGCCTGTGAGGTCGCGGTGTCGGTCGAGCAGGGCCTGTCCACCACGGTGCGTCAGCGCGAAGTGGAAACGGTCGAGTTCAACCGCGATCAGGGTTTCGGCATCACCCTGTATGTCGGTCAGCGCAAGGGCTCGGCGAGCACCTCGGCCAGCGGTGAAGCAGCCATCCGCGAGACCGTGGCGGCGGCACTGGCGATTGCCAAGCATGCCTCGGAGGACGAATGCGCAGGGTTGGCCGATGCCGCGCTGATGGCCCGAGAGTTGCCACAACTGGACCTCTATCATCCCTGGGCGATCAGCCCGGAACAGGCCATCGAGCAAGCGCTGAGCTGCGAAGCGGCGGCCTTTGCCGCGGACCGGCGGATCAAGAACGCCGACGGTACTACCCTGAGTACCCATCAGGGTTGCCGGGTGTATGGCAACAGCCACGGTTTTGTCAGCGGTTACGCCAGCACACGGCACAGCCTGAGCTGCGTGATGATCGCCGAGGATGGCGGGCAGATGCAGCGCGATTACTGGTATGACGTCAATCGCCAGGGCGAGCTGCTGGACGATGCCGCGAGCATTGGCCTGCGCGCCGCGCAGCGTTCGGTCAGCCGCCTGGGCGCTCGTCCGGTGCCGACCTGCGAGGTGCCGGTGCTGTTTGCCGCAGAGCTGGCAACCGGCTTGTTCGGCAGTTTCCTGGCGGCGATCTCCGGAGGCAACCTGTACCGCAAGTCGTCTTTCCTCGAGGACTCGCTGGGGCAACAGCTGTTCCCCGCGTGGATGAAGCTCGATGAACGGCCACATATTCCGCGTGCGTTGGGCAGTGCGGCCTTCGATGGCGATGGCCTGGCCACTTATGCCAAGTCGTTCGTCGAGGGCGGAGAGCTGCAGTCCTACGTGCTCGGCACTTATTCCGGGCGCAAGCTAGGCCTGCCCAGCACGGCTAACGCGGGCGGGGTGCATAACCTGTTCGTCAGCCACGGCGAGGACGACCAGCAGGCCTTGATCAAGCGCATGGGCCGTGGTCTGTTGGTCACCGAGCTGATGGGGCAGGGCTTGAATATGGTCACCGGCGACTATTCCCGCGGCGCCGGCGGATATTGGGTGGAGCACGGCGAGATTCAGTTTCCGGTGCAGGAAGTGACGATCGCCGGGAACATGCGCGATATGTTCAAGCAAATCGTCGCAGTGGGCAGTGACCTGGAACTGCGCAGCAATATCCGTACCGGCTCGGTCCTGATCGAACGGATGACGGTGGCGGGTAGTTGAGGGGAGCCGCAAGCCGTAGGCCGGGTTAGCGGCGCGTACCGCTGACCGAAAGGCTGCTGCTGGATTAAGGCGCCGCGTAACCCGGTAGGGGGTATCGCGGCTGTTTTGGAGATGTCGGGTTGCGGCGCGTCGAGCTTCGCAATATGAGCGCTACTGAATGGACGCGCCTAGCCAAACCTGCGCCTATTCGCCTTCGTCGAAGCGGTTGTTGATCAACTCTACCAGTGCCGATAGCGCGTCGTGGTCCTGTTCGCCTTCGGTGTGCAGGTGAATCGGCGTGCCCTTGCCGGCGGCGAGCATCATCACCGCCATGATGCTTTTGCCGTCCACCAGGCTTTCCGGTGCACGGCCAACCTTGACCTGACAAGGGAAGCGCCCTGCGACGCCGACAAACTTGGCGGCCGCGCGTGCGTGCAAGCCCAGTTTGTTGATGATGGTGATTTCGCAGGTAGGCATCGCGGCTATTCCTTAACTGAGGTCGCGGTGGCGAATCTGGACGTTCTTCAGGATGGGTTTGAGCGTCTCGCCGAGGCGGTTGGCCAGGTATACCGAACGGTGGTGACCGCCGGTGCAGCCGATCGCCACAGTGACGTAGGCGCGATTGCTGGCAGCGAAGCGTGGCAGCCACTTCTTCAAGTAGCTGAGGATGTCCTGATACATCTCTTCGACATCGGCCTGGGCCGACAGGTACTCGATCACCGGTTGATCGAGGCCCGAATAGTCGCGCAGGTCCGGTTTCCAATAGGGGTTGGGCAGGCAGCGCACATCGAAGACCAGGTCGGCATCCACCGGCATGCCACGTTTAAAGCCGAAAGACTCCACCAGAAAGGCGGTGCCGGGCTCCGGCCGGTTCAGCAGGCGCAACTTGAGACTGTCGCGCAACTGGTACAGGTTGAGGTGGGTAGTGTCGATCTTCAGGTCGGCCAGGTCGATGATCGGTCCCAGCAACTGGCTTTCATCGGCTATGGCTTCCGCCAGTGAGCGGTTTGCGTTGGTCAGCGGGTGGCGTCGGCGCGTTTCGGAAAAGCGTTTGAGCAGGGTCTCTTCGTCGGCATCCAGGTAAATCACATCACATTGGATGTGTCGCGCACGCACTTCATCCAGCAGTTCCGGGAAGCGTTTTAGCTGACTCGGCAGGTTGCGCGCATCGATCGAAACCGCCACCTGGGGGTGTAACAGTTCGGTGTGCAGCAGGGCGCGCTCGGCCAGTTCGGGGAGTAAGCCGGCCGGCAGGTTGTCGATGCAGTAGAAGTCGTTATCTTCAAGGACATTGAGGGCGGTGCTTTTGCCTGAGCCGGAGCGGCCGCTGACGATGATCAAGCGCATGATTAGGCTCTGCAACTATGATGGGCTGCATCATGTTGCCGTAGCGGAACTCGCCAAGCTAGAGGAGGGATGCAGGCAATGGCTCTGTTCGAGGCGGGACTCGCTGTCACGCAGGGCGAACACCGATACGCCGCCCTGACGCTAGGGTGGGGCCTGTCGTCGGCCTGCATAACGCGTGGTTTATTTGCCGTAGCCAAGCCTCTCTCCTCGCGCCTTGCCGCTCGACAGCGTCTCTGTCTAACGACCGCTCTGTACGTCCACTACGACCTGGTACAGGGCGTCACTGTCCGCAGCCTGGCGTAGGCGCTCGCGTACATCGCTGCGGTCGAGCATGCTGGCAATCTGACGGAGTAGCTCCAAGTGTTCATCGGTGGCGGCCTCCGGCACCATCAAGACGAACAGCAGGTCGACCGGTACGCCGTCTATGGCATCGAAATCCACCGCCGCACTTAGTCGTAGCAGAGCGCTGATCGGCGCAGTGCAGCCTGGCAGGCGACAGTGGGGGATGGCGATGCCATTACCGAAACCGGTCGAGCCGAGCTTTTCGCGGGCAATCAGGCTCTCGAAAATGTCTTGGCCATCCAGGTCGGGCAGCTCGCGCGCTACCAGGTTGGCAATCTGTTCGAGAACACGTTTTTTACTGCCGCCCGGCACGTTCACCAGGGAACGGCCGGGGGTCAGGATATTTTCAAGTCGGATCATAGGAGATAGGCGCTGTCAGCGGGCCATTGCACCCTGCTGGCGGTCGAGATGCTTTTCCTTGTGCTTGATGAGTTGTCGGTCGAGTTTGTCGGTCAGTAAATCGATGGCTGCATACATATCGTCATGTACGGCATTGGCGACGACTTCGCCGCCGGCAATGTGCAGCGTCGCCTCGATCTTCTGCTTGAGCTTCTCGACCTCCATGGTGACTTGCACATTAGTGATCTTGTCGAAGTGGCGCTCCAATCGACTGAGCTTCTCGTCGATATAGTCGCGTAGGGCGTCGGTCACATCCAGCTGGTGTCCACTGATGTTGACTTGCATACCGCTTTCTCCTTGTTGCCGTGTGTAAGAGGCAGGCTAACGAACCTGCCGCCGGAACACTGTAATGCTGAGACTGTTGCATCGAACTCGCCCGGGCACTGTCGCTCTTCGCGTATGGGCAGTATGACTGCTGTTGCAGGAGGCGAAGCCAGGGGTGCTGTATGCAGTGTGGTCGGTCTTTTGTCTCGTGCCGCCTCACATCAATCGCTTGCGCTCACTGGAAGGCGCTATGCCGAGGGATTCACGGTATTTAGCGACAGTGCGGCGGGCTACTTGTATGCCCTGTGCTTCCAGTAAACCAGCGATCTTGCTGTCACTCAACGGCTTTTTTACATTTTCCGCGGCGACCAGTTTCTTCAGGATGGCGCGGATCGCGGTCGACGAGCACTCGCCGCCTTCTGCGGTACTGACGTGGCTGGAGAAGAAGTACTTCAACTCGTAGATGCCGCGTGGGGTGTGCATGAATTTTTGCGTGGTAACCCGTGAGATAGTTGATTCGTGCATGCCCACTGCCTCGGCAATGTCGTGCAGCACCAGGGGTTTCATGGCTTCATCGCCATAGTCGAGAAAACCGCGCTGGTGTTCGACGATCTGCGTGGCAACTTTCATCAGGGTTTCGTTGCGGCTTTGCAGGCTCTTGATGAACCAGCGGGCTTCTTGCAGCTGGTTGCGCATGAAGGTGTTGTCGGCACTGGCGTCGGCGCGACGGACGAAGCCGGCGTATTGCGGGTTGACCCGCAGGCGCGGCATGGCTTCCTGGTTCAGCTCGACCAGCCAGCGGTCGTGGTGTTTACGCACGATGACGTCGGGAACCACGTACTCCGGTTCGCCCGATTCGATCTGTGAGCCAGGACGCGGGTTGAGGCTTTGGATCAGTTCGATGATCTGCCGCAGCTCGTCTTCCTTGAGCTTCATGCGGCGCATCAGCTGACTGAAATCGCGGCTTCCGAGCAAATCGAGGTAGTCGTTGCTCAGGCGCTGGGCTTCGCTCAGCCAGGGGGTTTTGCCCGGCAGCTGACGCAGTTGCAGCAGTAGGCATTCGCGCAAGTCCCGTGCGGCGATGCCGGCTGGCTCGAACTGTTGAATGCGGTGCAGTACCGCTTCCACCTCGTCCAGTTCGATGTCCAGCTCGGGGTCGAAGGCCTCTACAACTTCCTCGAGCGTCTCTTCCAGGTAGCCCTGGGCGTTGATGCAGTCGATCAGCGTGACACCGATCAGGCGATCCTTATCGGACATCGACGCCAGGTTGAGCTGCCAGAGCAAGTGGCTTTGCAGGCTTTCGCCCGCGGAGGTGCGGGTGGTGAAGTCCCACTCGTCGTCGTCATTGCTGGGCAGGCTGCTGGCGCTGGTTTGGTAGATGTCTTCCCAGGCGGTGTCGACCGGTAGCTCATTCGGGATGCGCTCGCCCCACTCGCCGTCTTCCAGGTTGTCCACGGTCTGTGCGGTTTCCTGGTAGCTGGTCTCCGCCTGGGCGGGCTCCTGCTGAGCGGTCGGAGTCGCGTTTTCGGCACCGTCGGCCATGGGGTCCGAATTGTCGAAGTCTTCACCGTCTTCCTGACGTTCGAGCATCGGGTTGGACTCCAAGGCCTCCTGGATCTCCTGTTGCAGATCCAGGGTGGACAGTTGGAGTAGGCGGATGGCCTGTTGCAGCTGCGGGGTCATCGTCAGCTGCTGGCCCATCTTCAGGACTAGCGATGGTTTCATTGCAGACCTTATTTACCGGCGTCTGTG
>JBFKAF010000102.1:0-8634 GCA_041621735.1 Pseudomonas sp. | reverse complement strand
GAATCCGAAGAATACAGTCCAGCCGGCGAAAAATTGCAGAAGGTCCTGGCCCGCATGGGTTTGGCATCGCGCCGTGAAGTCGAAGCCTGGATCGGCTCGGGTCGGGTCAAGGTCAATGGTGTGGTCGCCAGCCTTGGCGTGCGCGTGGATCTGCATGATGCCATCGCCATCGATGGTCGCCTGATCAAGCGCGAAGAGGCCGCGGAGAACGTGCGCCGCGTGCTGATCTACAACAAGCCGGACGGTGAGATCTGCACCCGCGATGACCCAGAAGGTCGTCCGACCGTGTTCGACCGCTTGCCGCGGCCGAAAGAGGGGCGCTGGATCAATATCGGCCGCCTCGACATCAACACCACCGGTCTGCTGATGTTCACCACCGACGGCGAACTGGCCAACCGGCTGATGCATCCGTCCTACCAGATGGACCGTGAGTACGCGGTGCGTGTGCGCGGTGAAGTCGACGAGGAGATGATCGAGCGTCTGAAAGCCGGCGTCATGCTCGAAGACGGCCCGGCCAAGTTTACCGACATCAAGGAAGCGCCCGGCGGCGAAGGTTTCAACCATTGGTACCACTGCGTGGTGATGGAAGGCCGTAACCGCGAAGTGCGCCGCTTGTGGGAATCCCAGGGCTTGGTCGTCAGCCGCCTGAAGCGCGTGCGTTTCGGCCCGGTCTTCATCACCTCGGATCTGACCATGGGCCGCTGGCGTGAAATGAGCCAGCGCGAGGTGGATATCCTCAGTGAGGAAGTCGGCCTCAAGCCGGTCGCCTTGCCGGATATGAAGGAGAAGACCCGCGACAAACTCGATCGATTGCAGCGTAAGTCGGCGAAACCGGTTGGTCGTGGCGAGCGCCCGCAACGGACTTTGCGTCCGGCGCATGGCGGGCCGAAGGATGGCGAACAGGCGCGTTCGGGTCGTGCCAGTCGTGATGAAAACGCTGAGCGCCCAGTGCGCGCGCCGCGTCCGCCACGTGCAGGTCAAGGCCGTGCCGGTGAGGGCAAGGGCACGGCAGTTGCCGAGCGTCCGCAGGATATGAATAAGAAGCGCCCGGTCAAGCCGAAGCAGCAGCGTCCGGGTGTCGAGCTGTCTGAGCGCCCTGCGCGCAAGCCCGCTGCGACGCCGGTCAAGCGTCGCAGCTCTGCGGAAGGCCAGCGCCCAGGCCCTGCTCGTGGTGATCGTAAGCCGCAGTAAGTGCAGGGAGACCGGCCTGTGCTGGTCAATAGTGGCGAGACGCAATAAAAAAGCGGGGCTCAACTGAGCCCCGCTTTTTTATTCGGCCGTTTTAACCGGCCATGCTCAGGCGGTTACGCCCGTCACGTTTGGCGGCGTAAAGGGCCGCATCGGCACGCTGTAACAGGCTTTCTGGCGACTCGCCAGGCAGTAAGGGGGCGCAGCCGAGGCTGATGGACAGTTTTATCGGCTTTCCTTGGGCCACGCACTGCAGCTCCATCACCGCCTGGCGCAGGCGCTCGCCGACCATGCTGGCGGCTTCGCGGCAGGTGCCCGAGAGGAGTACGAGAAACTCTTCTCCGCCATAGCGGAAGACCATGTCGACATTCCGCAGCTGGCTCTTCAGGGTGGTGGCGACGGCTTTCAGTACCTCGTCGCCAGCGCTGTGGCCGTGGTTGTCGTTGACCTGCTTGAAGTGGTCGAGATCGAGCATCAGCAGAGACAGCGGCATGAGGTTGCGTCGAGCCAGTTCGACTTCGCGTTCAAGGGCTTGATCCATGGCGATGCGATTGCCGGTGTTGGTCAGCGGATCGCGCAGGGCGCTTTGCACCGCGTTGCGATAGAGCAGTGCGTTACGCAGGGGGAACAGCAGGCTGGCGAGCAAGGATTCCAGTTGACCAAGCTCTGGGTCGGTAAAGCGCCGTTTACGCCGGAAAATCAGCTCGCCGAGGTATTCGCCCTCGTGGCTGAGGCGATAGGTGGCCGAGTGACTGGCGCGCTCGCCAAGTTCCAGGCGCAGGTCGCTGGTCTGGTGCTGGTAGGCCAGGGCATCCAGTGGCACCAGGCGCTGCACTTCGCTGAAGAACAGGTTGAGGATGCGCTCGACATCCAGGCTGGTCTGCAACTGCATGCTGAGCTGTTGGCGCAGCTGGGCCAGGCTGACTGGACGCAGCGATGGCGTGCGGTTGCCGGGAAAGCCCAGGCGCTGCAGTTTGGCTGCATCGAAATCGATGGTGTTGTTCTGGCTAGGGGGAACCATAAACGCTGAACCTCTGGCGCGTTAGCACGACTACTGCGGTCTTAGAGCGAGTTTCGTGCCAAAGGGTTCAGCTTTCTGAAAATTTATGTGAAGTCAGTCACTTACGAGGGTTGCGTGGCGGCAAGTGGCCAGTATTTGCCACTTGCTTGCCGTTCGCATGGCGCTCGGGCCGGCAATCTGTTGCCGGCCCGAGGGGTGGGTGTCAATTTTTTGATTGGGGATTGCTGTGCGGGTCGCTGTGCTTATTGGGCGTCAAAGGCTTGGCCGTTGACGCCGTTACTGTCGGGTCCCATCAGGTACAGGTACACCGGCATGATCGCGTCGGGGGACGGGTTGCTCGCCGGATTTTCACCCGGGTAAGCCTGGGCGCGCATGTCGGTTCGAGTTGCGCCTGGATTGACGCTGTTGGCGCGAACCGAGGTGATGCCGTCGACTTCATCGGCCAGCACCTGCATCAAGCCCTCGGTGGCGAACTTGGAGACCGCATAGGCGCCCCAATAGGCGCGGCCTTTGCGGCCCACGCTGCTGGAGGTGAATACCACCGAGGCGTCTGTCGAGAGCTTCAGCAGCGGCAGCAGGGTGCTGGTGAGCATGAACATGGCGTTGACGTTGACCTGCATCACGCGCATGAAGTTATCGCCGGAGAGCTGCTCCAGTGGCGTACGTGGGCCAATGATCGAGGCGTTGTGCAGCAGGCCGTCGAGCTTGCCGAATTCGGCCTCGATCATGGCGGCGAGTTCGTCGTACTGGTGCGGCAGCGCGGTTTCCAGATTGAAGGGGATCACCGCGGGTTGAGGGTGGCCGGCGGCCTCGATGGCGTCGTAGACCTTGCTCAGGTGTTCCTCGGTCTTGCCCAGCAGGAGCACGGTCGCGCCATGAGCGGCAAAGGTTTGCGCGGCGGCGGCGCCAATTCCACGGCCGGCGCCGGTGATCAGAATCACCCGATCCTTGAGCAGGTCGGGGCGGGCGGAGTATTCAAACATTGCACGGTCTCTCTGGTGGGTAGGGCGGCCCGCCGCGAAACGGCGTAGCGCTATCGGGCGCGACGGCTGCCGCTTGTGATGCAATGGCTGGCTCAGCCATTCTCGAAGCTATGAATAGCCGTTGTTCAGCAACTGCACAGCGCTTGGTCGAGTATCGCGCGCAGTTCCAGTGGATGCTCGACCACCACGTCGGCGCCCCAGTTTCTCGGGTTGTCGTTCGGGTGGATGTAGCCGTAGGTGACTGCGGCAGTCCGGGTGCCGGCGGCGCGACCGGATTCGATGTCGCGCAGGTCGTCACCCACGAACAGCACGCTGGCCGGATCGACACCCAGTTGCGCGCAGGCCAGGATCATCGGTTCCGGGTCGGGTTTGCTGTTGGTTACGTGATCCGGGCAGATCAGTATGGCAGAGCGTTCTGCCAGACCCAGTTGTTGCATGATCGGCTCGGCATAGCGCAGCGGCTTATTGGTGACTACGCCCCAGATCAGTTTGGCCTGTTCGATATCGGCGAGCAGCTGCTCGATGCCGTCGAACGGGCGGGTCAGTACGGCGCAGTGAGTCTGATAGCGCTCCAGGAATTCCAGGCGTAACGCCTCGAATTGCTCGGCCTGCGGGTCCATGGCAAAGGTGCAGGCGACCATGGCGCGAGCGCCGCCGGAGACCTGATCGCGGATCAGCTTGTCGTCGATCGGTGGTAGGCCGCGCTCGGCGCGCATGGCCTGGCAGATGGCGATAAAGTCCGGGGCACTGTCGAGCAGGGTGCCGTCCATGTCGAAAAGAACCGCGCGTAAGCGCATTAGGCCTCCTTGAGGGTTTGGATCATGTAGTTGACGCCGACATCCGCTTCCAGCTTGTAGTGCTTGGTCAGCGGGTTGTAGGTCAGGCCGATGATGTCTTTGACTTGCAGGCCCGCGGCGCGGCTCCAGGCGCCCAGTTCGGAGGGGCGAATGAATTTCTTGAAGTCATGGGTGCCGCGTGGCAATAGATTCAGCAGGTATTCCGCGCCGATCACGGCAAACAGATAGGCCTTGGGATTGCGGTTGATGGTGGAAAAGAACACCTGGCCGCCAGGCTTGACCATGGTGTAGCAGGCGCGGATTACCGAGGCTGGGTCCGGCACGTGCTCGAGCATTTCCAGGCAGGTGACCACATCAAACTGCTCGGGCATTTCCGCGGCCAGGGCTTCGGCGGTGATCTTCCGGTACTCGACTGTGACGCCGGACTCCAATTGATGCAGTTGGGCCACGGCCAGCGGCGCTTCGCCCATGTCGATGCCGGTGACCGTGGCGCCCCGCTGGGCCATGGCTTCACTGAGGATGCCGCCGCCACAGCCGACGTCGAGCACTTTCTTGTCGGCCAGGCTGACGCGTTGGTCAATCCAGTTGACTCGTAGCGGGTTGATGTCGTGCAGTGGTTTGAACTCGCTTTCGCGATCCCACCAGCGGTGGGCGAGGGCTTCGAATTTGGCGATTTCGGCGTGATCGACGTTGCTCATATTTTTCCCTGGATAAAACTGTAAGCGGGAAGCCTGAGGCTTGATGCGCTCATGTTGCCAGTTTCACAGTGTGGAGTGGGCGCCAGTGGGCGAGCCAATGTATGTCAGTTTGTCGCAGTTGCGGCATGGTGCCGAGGCGCCCGTGGTGCGGGCGCGTCACTCCGACTCCCGGCCTGTTAGCCTTTGCCGGTGATCTTCGTCCCCCAGGCGCGCGCGTTGGCGATGATGCGTTGCTCGTCCAGGCGAGTCAGTTTACCGGCTTCGAGCAACAGTTTACCGCCGACCCAGACATGCGCCACGCAGGCCCGGCTATTGGTATAGATCAGCTGCGAGACCGGGTCGTAGATCGGCTGTTGCGCCAGGCCGGAGAGGTCGAAGGCCACCAGGTCGGCGGCCTTACCCGGTTCCAGTGAGCCGATCTGCTCGTCCAGGCCCAGGGCGCGCGCGCCATTCAGGGTGGCCATGCGCAATGCGCGGTGGGCATCCAGGGCGGTGGCCGAGCCGGCGACGGCCTTGGCCAGAAGGGCCGCGGTGCGGGTCTCGCCGAGTAAATCCAGGTCGTTGTTGCTGGCTGCGCCGTCGGTGCCGATGGCGACGTTGACCCCGGCTTGCCAGAGCTTTTCCACCGGGCAGAAGCCGCTGGCCAGCTTGAGGTTGGATTGCGGGCAGTGAATGACGCTGGTGTTGCTGGCGACCAGCAGGGCCAGGTCGTCTTCGTCGACC
Source organism: Pseudomonas sp. (assembly GCA_041621735.1). Lineage (GTDB taxonomy): Bacteria > Pseudomonadota > Gammaproteobacteria > Pseudomonadales > Pseudomonadaceae > Aquipseudomonas. Next base: position 3,224 of record JBFKAF010000102.1, on the reverse strand, counting down.
TGGGTCATGTGTACGGCCTGGAAGCGTGGACCGAGCAGGCCGAGGCGGGCGAGGCGCGCCAGTGGCCGTTCGCCACGCTGCGCAAGGCTCTGCTGAACTTCGAAGGCCGTTTCCTGCACGTGCATATGAATGCCGGCATCCAGTTCCTCGGCGAGCATGCGGATGTTTTCCAGCTTGTCGTCGCTCACGGTATAGGGCGCGTGAGGGCCGAAGGCGATCTTCAGGCGGGGGTGGTGCTTGAGGTCATCGAACAGTGCCAGGCCTTTGCGCAGCGCTTCGTCGGCGTCGCGGGCGCCTGGGATGGGGAAGTCCAGTACCGGAATGCAGATCTGCGCACGGATACCGCTCTTGTGCACCTGCTCACTGGCCAGCTCCGGGTAGAAGTACATGTCGGAGAAGCAGGTGATGCCGCCCTTGAGTTGCTCGGCGATGGCCAGCTCGGTGCCGTCCTGAACGAAGGCCTCATCCACCCACTTGGCCTCGGCCGGCCAGATATGCTGTTGCAGCCAGGTCATCAGTGGCAGGTCGTCGGCCATGCCGCGAAACAGCGTCATCGCGGCATGGCCGTGGGCATTGACCAGTCCGGGCGTCAGCACCTGGCCTGGCAGCTCGCGCACCTCCAGGGCCTGCTGCTTAAGGGCCTCGGCGCGCGGCGCGATCAGCACTATGCGGCCATCGCGAATGCCCAGGCCGTGCTCATGCAGCACCACTCCGGCGGGCTCGACTGGCACCAGCCAGGTGGGGAGCAGGAGAAGGTCGAGTGGCGCTTCGGGCATGGTGGGGCATCCGGCTGTCTGAGTGGGGCGAGTCTATAGGGGAACGCTATGCGCTTGAAGTCGCAAGCGCTGTTTGGCTCTACGCGGCTGACGCTCCAGTCAGCGTGTGCAAGGTCTACTGGTTACAGGATTGCTGCTGTGCGCTGGATCTCGGGCAGCTGTTCAGCTGGGTTGTTGTGCTTGTGCGTATAATTGCCGGCTGTTTGTTTGGGACTGTGAGGTAGGTCATGCGCGAGCGATTGCTGGCGGCGGAGAAGATTCAGGCCATCGAATGGCGTGAAGGCGTTTTGCATCTGTTGGATCAACGCCTGCTGCCTCTGCAGGAAATCTGGCAGAGCTACGACAGTGCCGCCGCCGTGGCCGCGGCCATTCGTAGCATGGTGGTACGCGGGGCGCCGGCCATCGGCATTAGCGCGGCTTATGGGCTGCTGCTCGGCGCGCAGGCACGAGTGGCCGCGGGCGGCGATTGGCGGGCGGCGTTGGAAGCGGATTTTCAGGTGCTGGCAGAGTCTCGTCCTACCGCGGTCAATCTGTTCTGGGCGCTTAATCGCATGCGCGAGCGTCTGGAGCGCCTAAGGGAGGGTGAAAGCCCGCTGCTGGCACTGGAGGCGGAGGCGCTGGGTATTCATCAAAGCGACCGCGAAGCCAATCTGACCATGGCTCAGCTCGGCGTCGAGCTGATTCGCAAGCATCAAGGCAATCTGCAAAACCTGCTGACCCACTGCAATACCGGGGCGCTGGCCACCGGCGGCTTCGGCACGGCGCTGGGGGTGATCCGCGCCGCTTATCTGGAAGGTCTGGTCGAGCGCGTCTACGCCGACGAAACCCGTCCCTGGTTGCAAGGGTCGCGTCTGACTGCCTGGGAGCTGGCTAGCGAAGGTATTCCGGTGAGTCTGAATGCTGACTCGGCCGCCGCGCACCTGATGAAAACCAGGGGTATTACCTGGGTGATCGTGGGTGCCGATCGCATCGCCGCCAATGGCGATGTGGCGAACAAGATCGGTACTTACCAGTTAGCGGTCAACGCCATGCATCATGGGGTGCGCTTCATGGTGGTGGCGCCGAGTTCGACCATCGACATGGCGTTGGAGAGTGGTGACGACATCCCCATTGAAGAGCGTGATGGTTGCGAGCTGCTGGAGGTCAATGGTCAGCGGGTGGCGGCAGGGGTGGAGGCGGTTAATCCGGTGTTCGATGTGACGCCGGCCGATCTGATCGATTTCATCGTGACCGAGAAGGGCGTGGTCGAACGCCCCGATACGGCAAAGATGGCTCAGTTGATGTGCCGCAAGCGCTTGCATTGATTACCGTGCGTGGCGGCTTGCTGGTGGTCGGCGGGCCTGTGTTCGGGGATAGGTGTAGGGCGTCGATTGTGGTAAGCTCCGGCGGTTTTCAAGGGTGCCAAATGCGGTCGCCTTATCTGCGCGGATACATGGCATAACTCATTGATTTGTCGTGCGTCGTTGCCGGCCTTGCGCCGCAGCGGCGAGCTTCGCCTCGTTCAGGATGGATGAGACGAAGCTTCACTAGAAAAAAGGAAGCAGGCTACTCATGGGCGAACTGGCCAAAGAAATCCTCCCGGTCAATATCGAAGACGAACTGAAGCAGTCCTACCTCGACTACGCGATGAGCGTAATCGTCGGGCGTGCTCTGCCGGACGCGCGTGATGGCTTGAAGCCCGTGCACCGCCGCGTACTCTTCGCAATGAGCGAGCTGGGCAACGACTGGAACAAGCCGTACAAGAAGTCCGCTCGTGTGGTCGGTGACGTGATCGGTAAGTACCACCCGCATGGTGATACTGCGGTATACGACACCATCGTGCGCATGGCGCAGCCGTTCTCCCTGCGCTATCTGTTGGTCGACGGTCAAGGCAACTTCGGTTCGGTGGATGGCGACAACGCCGCCGCCATGCGCTACACCGAAGTGCGCATGACCAAGCTGGCCCATGAGCTGCTGGCTGACCTGCACAAGGAAACCGTGGACTGGGTGCCGAACTACGACGGCACCGAGATGATTCCCGCGGTCATGCCGACCAAGATTCCCAACCTGCTGGTCAACGGTTCCAGCGGCATCGCCGTGGGCATGGCCACCAATATTCCGCCGCACAACCTCTCCGAGGTGATCGACGGCTGCCTGGCGCTGATCGACAACCCCGAGTTGAGCGTCGATGAATTGATGCAGTACATCCCCGGCCCGGATTTTCCGACGGCGGCGATCATCAATGGCCGCGCCGGTATCATCGAGGCCTACCGCACTGGCCGTGGGCGCATTCATATTCGCGCCCGCGCCGTGTTCGAAGATATCGACAAGGTCGGCGGCCGTCAGCAGATCGTCGTCACCGAGCTGCCGTATCAGCTGAACAAGGCGCGGTTGATCGAGAAGATCGCCGAGCTGGTGAAAGAGAAGAAGCTCGAGGGCATCACCGAGCTGCGCGATGAGTCCGACAAG
>JBFKAF010000101.1:0-8688 GCA_041621735.1 Pseudomonas sp. | reverse complement strand
TCCTGCGGCACCAGAATGCTGGCCCGGACGATAGGCTCGCGCATATCTTCGATGCTCGACACATCCGGCAGCTTGGACGGGTTATCGACATAAATCGTTTCACCGGTCTTGAGCACCAGCTCAAAAATCACAGTCGGCGCGGTGGTGATCAGGTCGAGGTCGTATTCGCGTTCAAGCCGCTCCTGGATGATTTCCATGTGCAGCATGCCGAGGAAACCACAGCGGAATCCAAAGCCCAGAGCATCGGAGCTTTCCGGGGTGTACTGCAACGAGGAGTCGTTCAGCGTGAGCTTTTGCAGCGCCTCGCGGAAGTCTTCGAAGTCGTCGGAGCTGACCGGGAACAGACCCGCATAGACTTGCGGCTGGATGCGTTTGAAGCCCGGCAGCACTTCGACATCCGGCGTCGAGCTGAGGGTCAGGGTGTCACCCACTGGCGCACCGTGAATGTCCTTGATGCCGGCGATGATGAAGCCTACTTCACCGGCTTTCAGGTCAACCGTCGCACTGTGCTTAGGATTGAATACCCCGACGCTGTCCACCAGGTGGACCTTGCCGGTGGATTTAACCAGAATCTTGTCGCCTTTCTTCACCCGGCCATGGCGCACGCGGACCAGGGAGACAACCCCCAGATAGTTGTCGAACCAGGAGTCGATGATCAACGCTTGCAACGGATCTTCGATATTCCCAGTCGGCGCGGGGATGGTGCGTACCAGTCGCTCGAGCACTTCGTCGACACCCAGGCCCGTCTTGGCGCTGCAGGTCACGGCATCGGTGGCATCGATGCCGATGATTTTTTCGATTTCTTCTTTGACGCGATCGGGATCGGCCTGCGGCAGGTCGATCTTGTTCAGCACCGGCATGACCTCGAGGCCTTGCTCGATGGCGGTGTAGCAGTTGGCCACCGACTGCGCCTCGACACCCTGACCGGCATCGACCACCAGCAAGGCGCCCTCGCAGGCGGCCAGCGAGCGGCTGACTTCATAGGTGAAGTCGACGTGACCAGGGGTGTCGATGAAGTTCAACTGATAGGTGTTGCCGTCCAGCGCCTTGTAATACAGGGTGACGCTGTGCGCCTTGATGGTGATACCGCGCTCACGCTCCAGGTCCATGGAGTCCAGCACCTGGGCTTCCATTTCACGCGCGGACAAGCCACCACACATCTGAATGAAACGATCAGCCAGGGTGGACTTGCCATGATCGATATGGGCGATGATGGAGAAATTGCGGATATGACTCAGGTCACTCACAGGACAGCACTCGAAAAGGCCGCAGGCAACTGCCCGCCGAAAATAGCCGGGAAGTGTACCCGATTGGCGTCGCACGCGTCACGCCCAGGCGCCAATTGGCAGCCATGAAAAAGGGCGATCCAGATCGCCCTTTTTAGCGCTTGAGCGGTTTACTCCGCCAATTTGAAGGTAATGAAACTGGCGCGCCCTTGACGCAATACGCGCATCGACACCGAACGATTTCTCGGTAAATCCTGCGCCACCTGGGTGAATGTTTTCGCCGAATCGATCGCCTGGTTGTTCAGATGGGTGATCACATCGCCCGGACGCAGGCCAATCATCGCGGCGGGGCCATCCAGCACTTCCTTGATCACCACACCGCCTTTCAGGTCGAGGCCTTTCTTCTGCTCTGCCGTCAGCTCCACCACTGTGACCCCAAGGCGGTTGCTGCTGCGTTCCACGCCTGGGCCCTCGATACCCGCCAGCTCCTCACCTTCCTCCGGCAGAGCGGCGATGGCCACCTGCAGCTTCTTGCGGGCACCGTCACGCACCACGTCCAGCTCGGCCGTGCTACCAGGCTTCAGCCTCCCGACCAGATGCGGCAGATCGGCCGACATGATGATCGACTGGTCATTCAGACTGAGAATCACATCGCCCACCTGCAGGCCACCCTTGGCAGCGGGACCACCTTCGAGCACCTGAGCGACTAACGCACCGGCAGGCTTATCCAGCCCGAAAGATTCGGCAAGATCCTTGTTCACTTCCTGGATGACCACACCCAACCAACCGCGACTGACCTTGCCACTGGCCTTGAGTTGATCGGCCACATCCATCGCGACACTCATCGGAATGGCGAAGGACAACCCCATAAACCCGCCGGAGCGGGTAAAAATCTGTGAATTGATCCCTACCACCTCACCCGCCAGATTGAACAGCGGACCGCCGGAGTTACCCGGATTGATCGCCACATCGGTCTGAATGAACGGCACATAGCTCTCACTGGGCAGACTACGCCCCTTGGCACTGACGATACCGGCAGTCACCGAATGATCGAAACCGAACGGCGAGCCTATCGCCAGGACCCACTCCCCGACCTTTAGATCTTCGGACTTACCCAGCTTGACGGTCGGTAAGTCTTTGCCTTCGATTTTCAGCAAAGCGACGTCGCTGCGCGGATCGGTACCAACCAGCTTGGCCTCCAGCTCGCTGCGATCAGACAAGCGCACAATAATTTCATCGGCGTCGGCGATCACATGATTATTGGTCAGCACATAGCCATCGGCTGAAATGATGAAGCCCGAGCCCAGCGACTGCGCCTCTCGCTGCCGCCCACCGCCAGGAGCACGCGGCACCTGCGGCATATTGCGCTCGAAGAACTCGCGAAACATCGGTGGCAGGCCTTCCAGGTCGGGGATGGCCAGCTGACCGCCGGCAGCCGCCGCACGCTCGGGAATCTTCTGCCGCGTACTGATATTCACCACCGCGGGCGAGGCTTGCTCGACCAGCTCGGTAAACTCCGGCAGATCCGCCTGCGCACTCACCACCTGCCCCAACAATAAAACTGCAAGCAACACGGAAAAAGTTTGTTTCAGACTAGGCATCGACATACAGCTCCCCATTCAGAACCAGCAAAAGACTTACAATGAGCCCGCCGCACCTACCAGTAACGCGCGTAACACCACCGGCTGCAAGGCTGGATCGCCCGCCGTGCGAACGCTGCGCCAGCGCACCCCGCACCAGGATGCAGCAAAGCCTAGAAAGCTTGCCAGAATCACCAGCGGCTCGGCCAATCCCAGTTGCTCCGCCAGCAGCGCAGAAGCAAACAAGCCTAACAGAGGGAACAGGTAAACCAGCAGCGAGCCACGCACCAGCAGGTCCTCACGTACGCCGAGCACCACGCCATCCCCGACCGACAGCTGCAAGTCGCACAACGCGCGCACATAACCCCGTCGACCGCTTACGCCCAGCTTATCCAGCAAACCCTGACCGCAACCCGCATTCGCCGAACAGCTGGAGCAGGTACTCTTGCGCAAGGTCTCGACCCAGACAGCACCAGGCTCGACAGCCACCACCCGCCCCTGCTCTTCAATCACGGCGCGGCTTGCTCAGCGCCTGCGCGCATCGACAAGGCGACCCGCTCGGCGGTACCCAACGGAATCTCACCGACTACGGTAACCATCACATCGCCATCGCCGGTCGACAGGCGCCGGGAAACCGCAACGGTCGGTCCTAACTGGCTACGCGCATCCTCAACCAAGGCTCCACGCAGCGGCTCCATGAACACGGAAAAACGCGCCAGCCCGTCCTCATACAACAGCCACGCCACCTGCTCATCCGAAGCAGGGCTGCGCCGCAGGGTCGTTCGGCTCAAAACAAAACCTGGCGGCAGCCAATCGGAGCGCCAGGTCTCCGCGGCAGAGACTTTCGTCTCAGTCACCCGCACCGGACGGCACTTTTCACTCGGCTGCAACGCCTCGTCCGGCGGAGCCGTAGTAACGTCCAAGCGGGTGAACTGGAAGCGCTCGAGTAACTGCCCCTTGTCGTTTAACAACAGGGACTTCAGCGGCAGACCGCTCTCCCGATCCAGGTGCAATTCAACGCCATAGCGATGTTGATCGCGCGGCCGCAATCCCAGCACTACGGCCTCACGCCCGGCCACTCGGGACTCCCCGATGACCCGCAGGTCATACCATTCAGCCAACTGTTTGGCATTCAGCTCACGTGCCGGCCAATTCTGACTATCAATGACCTGATCGGACAAGGTACCGCTGACGCATTCGGCACGCCCATCGACACGCAGCACCTCCTGCGCCGGGCCATCCAACTGCAAAAGGCGCTCGCGCACGACTCCGCCCTCCTCCACCCGATGCCACATGCTGTGGGTAGAAAAGCTGCCATTACGCTCATACACGAAAGTGCCTTGGTAGTTTTGGCTGCGCTCAGCTTCAGCCAAACGCTGCAGCCAGTCTTGCGCCTCGGCAGCGACGACGGGAAACGTCAGCCAACTGCCGAGAAGAAGGGAGGTAACCGGGATAAAGCGCATGCGTCTCCTTAACGGCTTTCCAAGCTTGCCGCGCGCGCATACGGCAGCGCGCTTTCGTTTCCATCCATCGCTGCTTGCTGAGCGTGTTGACGCAGGTAAGCAGGCAGACGCTGCTCATGCCAGCCCGACGAGGTTTCACCTACAGCCTGGGCGGCAGCCTGTTGCGCGCCGTCGACGCTGAAACCAGCCAGCATAGCTGGTCCCTGCAGTTGCGGAGTGGTCAGCGCCGGTTGGGCGGCTTGCTGCGCCATCTGCGCACCCCTGACTTCATCCTGATTGTACAAACGCACACCTGCCAACACGGCAACCGTTACCGAGGCCGCCACAGCCAGACGACCAACAGTGCGCCACGGACCACGAACCACCTTGTTCGCCACCGGCACGGCCTCATCGGCCAGCGCAGCGGAGACAGCCGAGGCAATATCCAGACGCGGCTCCAACAGTTCCTTATGCATCACTGCTCGAGCGATCTGGTAGCGCGACCACTTGGCGAGCATCTCGGCGTCGTCACTCGCGCCGAGCACGCGCCGTAATTCCAACTCGTCCGCTTCGTTATCCATCACCGCGGACAGCGATTCCTGTAGGGCTTCACGACTCATTGCGGTTCCTCTCTTGGCTGTCGCCGCTGTCTTAGGTTTCCTGTAGCAAAGGCTGCAGAGACTTATCAATAGCCTCGCGCGCCCGAAAAATACGTGAACGCACGGTGCCTACCGGACACTGCATAACGCTCGCAATGTCCTCGTAACTGAGACCATCAAACTCACGCAAGGTTAGGGCCGTACGCAAATCTTCTGGCAATTGCTGGATGCTGCGATGCACGGTGGTTTCGATCTCATCCCGTAACAACGCTCGCTCTGGCGACTCGATGTCCTTGAGGGCATGATCACCCTCGTAGAACTCCGCATTCTCAGCGCTTACATCACTATCTGGCGGCCGCCGACCTCGCGACACCAGATGGTTCTTCGCCGTATTGATGGCGATGCGGTACAGCCAGGTATAAAAAGCACTGTCACCGCGAAAATTAGCCAGCGCCCGGTATGCCTTGATAAAGGCTTCCTGCGCCACATCCTGAGCCTCATGACTGTCGTGTACGAAGCGCACGATCAACCCGAGAATCTTGTGCTGATACTTCAGCACCAACAGATCAAATGCTCGCTTGTCGCCACGCTGTACGCGCTCGACCAGCTGCTGATCCTCATCCTGGGCTAGCATGGACACCCCTCAACCCCAAACGAGTGCAGCACCTGCCAACGAATCAGCTTGCCAAGATAGACCTGGGCGTTGCGCAAAAGTTCTCCCCCTTTCAAAACAAGCTTCCTGCAGAACGCGTTCAGCCCCGCACGGAACAACGCAGCCAAACCCCTGACCTGACTGCGCAATAATCTTAGGTCGTCCACCGGCCGCTACTGGAAAGCTCCCACAGGGCTTTCAAGCAGACGACAAACAGACAGCGCCCCTCTATGGGTGACCGTTTATGGAACCTGAAAGACTAAGAAAGTTCCCCAGAGGCACAGGCGGTCATAAGCCCGCTATTGTGCCGCGCGCCCCCTCTATATACTAGGAGCCGCTTACTTGCGGAATCCAGACATGAGCCAACATTATCAACACGACATCCTGGTCATCGGCAGCGGTGCGGCCGGCCTGACCTTGGCCCTGAGCCTGCCTGAGCACTTGCGTATTGCCGTGCTGAGCAAGGGCAGCCTGGCGAATGGCTCGACTTACTGGGCTCAGGGTGGCGTGGCGGCCGTACTGGACGATCTGGATACCGTCGAATCACATGTCGAAGACACCCTGAATGCCGGCGGCGGCCTGTGCCGCGAGGACAGCGTGCGCTTCACCGTGGAGCATAGCCGCGAAGCGATCCAATGGCTGATCGATCAAGGTGTACCCTTCACCCGCGACGATGAAACCGCCCGCGAAGATGGCAGCTTCGAGTTTCACCTGACCCGCGAAGGCGGCCACAGCCACCGGCGCATCATTCACGCCGCCGATGCAACTGGCGCTGCCATCTTCAACACCCTGCTGGAGCGCGCCAAACAGCGGAGCAATATCGAGCTGCAGGAGCAGCGCGTGGCGGTCGACCTGATCACCGAGCCCAAGCTCGGACTGAAAGGCCAGCGCTGCCTGGGCGCCTATGTGCTCAATCGCGCCAGCGGCCAGGTCGACACCTATCACGCGCGCTTCGTCATTCTCGCCACCGGCGGCGCGGCCAAGGTGTATCTCTACACCAGCAACCCGGATGGCGCCTGCGGTGACGGTATCGCCATGGCTTGGCGGGCGGGCTGCCGGGTCGGCAATCTGGAGTTCAACCAATTCCACCCGACCTGCCTGTACCACCCACAGGCGAAAAGCTTCCTGATCACCGAGGCACTGCGCGGCGAAGGAGCCCTGCTCAAACTGCCCAACGGCGAACGCTTCATGCAGCGCTTCGATTCGCGCGCCGAACTGGCCCCGCGCGACATCGTCGCCCGCGCCATCGACCACGAGATGAAGCGCCTCGGTGTGGACTGCGTCTACCTGGACATCAGCCATAAGCCGGCGGAGTTCATCAAGTCGCACTTCCCGACCGTCTACGAACGCTGCCTGGATTTCGGCATCGACATCACCCGTGCGCCGATCCCGGTGGTACCCGCGGCGCACTACACCTGCGGCGGCGTGGTCGTCGACCAGAGCGGACACACCGACGTACCCGGCTTGTATGCCATTGGCGAAACCAGCTTCACCGGCCTGCATGGCGCCAACCGCATGGCCAGCAATTCGCTGCTGGAATGCTTCGTCTACGCCCAGGCGGCCGCCGCCGACATCGTGCAGCAACTGGACCAGATCGCGATGCCAGCCAACCTGCCAGGCTGGGACGCCAGCCAGGTCACCGATTCGGACGAAGACGTGATCATCGCGCACAACTGGGACGAACTGCGGCGTTTCATGTGGGACTATGTCGGCATAGTACGCACCAACAAGCGCCTGCAACGCGCCGAACACCGGGTGCGCTTGCTGCTCAATGAGATCGACGAGTTCTACAGCAATTACAAAGTGAGCAGAGACCTGATCGAGCTGCGCAACCTGGCCCAGGTCGCCGAACTGATGATCCGTTCGGCCATGTTGCGCCACGAAAGCCGCGGCCTGCATTACACCCTGGATTACCCGCAGCAGCTGCCCGACGCCAAAGACACTATTCTGCAGCCGCCCACCTACGACGACTGAATTTCAGCCGCACGCGCAGGCGTCGATGGGCATCGCGCGCCATGCCGTCGTGCGGAATGCACAGGGCACGCACCCGCCACTCGCCTGCCAGGCGAAAGCGCAGCACCACGACCAACGGCAGCGCCAGGCTGTCTTGGCGCAGCTGGATCGCCTGCCAACCTGCTGCAGCACTCTCCAGCTGCCAACCCTCGGCGTTGCAGCGCAGGGCACTGAAGGCCTGCGGCGAACTCAGCAGAATATGCCGAGGCAGCGTCCAGATAGCGTGCAACAGGCAAAACGCGACACCAAGCAGCAGCGCCCACAGCGGAATGTCGACGAGCAGCAAGCCGGTCAATGCCAAGCCCTGGACCAGCGCATAGAGCACCAGCAGCTGCCGCGACGGCCGCCACCGGCACTCGAAGCCGTCACTTGGGTTGGACACGATCCAGAATCATCCGCACCATGCGCTTCAGGTCGGCATCTTCCGGCTCGCCGCGCTGCATGAACCAGCCGAACATGTCCTGATCTTCACATTCGAGCAGTTTGCGGTAACGCGCCTGATCCTCGGCATCGAGGCTCGAGTACACCTCTTTGACGAACGGCACCAACAGCACGTCGAGTTCCAGCATGCCGCGGCGGCTGTGCCAGAACAGGCGATTGAGTTCAGTCGAGTCGACCATGAAAGGGGTCCTTGAATTAGCCCGGCATTGAATGAGCCCGGCAGTATAACGGCGAAAGCCGGCGCTGTTGACCCGTTCGGGCGACCGCTTGGCTGAGCTAATGCAGGGTTACGACGGCAGTCGCTGACAAGCCCCAATGCGCCCTCTATGATGACGCCCCTAACCTTTACCCAGCGATCCCCTATCTCCCATGGCCGATACCGCGTTTTTCAGCCCCCTCAGCCACGAAGGCGTCCTCGCCGTTCGCGGCCCTGACGCCAGCAAATTCCTCCAGGGCCAGCTGACCTGCAACCTCACTTACCTCAACGACCACAGTTCCAGTCTCGGCGCGCGCTGCACACCCAAGGGCCGCATGCTGTCGAGCTTCCGCATCGTCAGCGTGGAGGGTGGTTACTTACTGACCATGGCCCGTGAGCTGGTCGAGCCGCAACTGGCTGATCTACAGAAGTACGCGGCATTCTCCAAGTCCAAGCTCAGCGATGAAAGCGCCGACTGGGTACGCTTTGGCCTGAGTGACGGCGATGGCGCACTGGTCGGCCTCGGCCTGGACTTGCCC
>JBFKAF010000100.1:0-8708 GCA_041621735.1 Pseudomonas sp. | reverse complement strand
CCTCGGTAAAGAAATGCTCATCGCAGTTGTTACCAGAACCACTGCGATCAACCACCAGGAAGTCATCCCGCTTTTCGATCGTCAGCACCGGGTGGTGCCAGACGCCGCGATGGTAATTGATGCCCTGCCGACCGTTACTGCGGAAGACGCGGACAAGTCCTGATACAGGTGCATCGCCAACTGGCGCGACCACGATCAGAAAGGGGTGGCCGAGCAGCGGTATGAACGCTTGGCTGCCCAGCGGATGGCGCTCCAGCATGCGCACGGTCAATGGCATCTGCAGGGCTTCGGCACTGAAGATGCTGATGATCGCCTTATCCTCCGGCTGCGCGGTCTCGACCGTGGCCAGTTGGTGATAGCGGCGCGTGGAGCCGTTGTTGATCATGAAGAACTCGCTGCCCTCGGTTTCGATGACGTCGCCGAAGGGGGCGAAGGCTTCTTTGCTCAAGGGTTCGATGATCAGTTTGCGCATGATGATCTACTTGTTCGTGGGTGATCGCCTCTCCATGGGGAGAGGCTTGTGTGGGAGCGGTCTTGACCGCGAATCGCGGGTTAGCCTGCGCGGCCAAGGCCGCTCCCACGGGTTCAGTGATTACTTGGCGACCTTGCCGAACAGGCACAGGCGGCTGATACCACCGTCCGGGAACACGTTAACGCGTACATGAGTGATCGGGCCGAGGGCTTTGATCTGCTCGACGAATTCGTGTTCGGCGTGCATCGAAAGCTTCTGGCTCGGCAGCAGGTCACGCCAGAACAGGCTCTGGGTCTCGATCTGGCTGTCGGTGCCGCCCTTGACGAAGGCGCCCTGGATCGAGCAGCTGTCCGGGTAGTTGCCCTTGAAGTGCAGGGTGTCGACGACGATGCGCTCGATCTCACCCGGGTGGCCCAGGGCGACGATTACCCAGTCATTGCCCGGCGTGCGGCGGCGTGCGGTTTCCCAGCCGTCGCCCATGTTGATGCCACGGCCCGGATTGAGAATGTTGCTCATGCGGCCGAAGTGCTCATCCGAACAGGCCAGCGCGCGACCGCCATTCAGCGCGGCAGCCAGGTCGACTTGTTCGTTCTCGCCCACGGCAGACCAGTCGCGGAACGGAATGCCGTGCACGCGCAGACGCGCCACACCGCCATCCGGGTAGATGTTGAAGCGCAGGTGGGTGAAGGCCTGGCCGTTACTGATCTGGTGATAGTGGTGGCTGTTGCCTTGCAGTTCGACAGCTGCCAGCACCTCGGTCCACTCGGTGCTGTCCGTTGGGTCACCTTCGGCGACGAAGCAGGCTTCCAGGGATGCCGACGGCGGAAAGTTGCCGGTGAAGAAGCTGGTGTCGATGTCCACGCCCTTGATCGAACCCGGTACGCCCAGGCGAATCACCGCGCTGTCGAAACCTTCGAAGCGCTTGCGGCGCGACTCCCAGCCGTCCATCCACTTGCCGTTATCATCGAAAACCCCCTCCTTCCATACGGCCGGGGTTGGTTGGAACAGGCGGTTGACGTCTGCGAACCAATCGTCGGTGACCGAGATGGCCTTGGTGCCAAGGCGCGCGTCGGCGAGGTTGACGTATTTCTCGAAGGGTACGGCGTAAGCTTTCATGGATGTCTGCCTTTAATGAGGGCGTAGGGGACGGATGGCGTTGCTGTTTGCAGAGTGCTCCGGTCGGAGCTAGAGCTGCTGCAAGCGGAACAGCGCAATCTTGTTGATTTCGGCCAGCGCGCAGGCGAATTCCTGCTCCGGGGAGTTATGGATGCGCTCCTCGAAAGCCGCCAGGATCTGGTGCCGATTGCTGCCTTTCACCGCCATGATGAAGGGGAAGCCGAACTTGGCTTTGTAGGCGTCGTTCAGTTCGGTGAAACGGGCGAATTCCTCGGCGCTGCACGCGTGGATGCCCGCGCCGGCCTGCTCCGACGTGGAGGAGGCGGTCAGCTCGCCGCGGACCGCGGCTTTGCCAGCCAGGTCCGGGTGAGCGTTGATCAGTGCCAGTTGTGCCGCATGGCTGGCGCTGAGCAATAGGTCGGCCATGCGCTGATGCAGGCCGTCGATGTCGTTGAGACTGTCGTCCTGACCCAGGTCGTACGCTTGCTCGGCAACCCAGGGCGAGTGTTCGTAGATGTCGGCGAAGACTTTGACGAAGTCCTCGCGGCTGAGTCGGGATGGAGTCAGGCTCTGGAAGCGGCTCATTTCGCACTCTCTTTGAAGGGGTGGGTGGCGTGCCAGTGTCGGGCAATGTCGACGCGACGCGCGCACCAGACCTTGTCGTGACCTTTGACGTACTCGAGGAAACGCGCCAGGGCGGCCAGGCGCGCCGGGCGGCCGAGCAGACGACAGTGCATGCCGATGGAGAGCATCTTCGGTGCACCTTCTAGCCCTTCGGCGTAGAGCACATCGAAGGCGTCTTTCAGGTACTGGTAGAAGTCATCGCCGGTGTTGAAGCCCTGCACCTGGGTAAAGCGCATATCGTTGGTATCGAGGGTGTAGGGGATCACCAGGTGCGGTCTGTCCGCGCTGCTGGCCGGATCCCAATAGGGCAGGTCGTCGTCGTAGGTGTCGGAGTCGTAGAGGAAGCCACCTTCCTCCCTGACAAGACGCCGGGTATTCGGCCCGGTGCGCCCGGTGTACCAGCCCAACGGGCGTTCGCCGGTAATCTCGGTAAGGATGCGGATCGCTTCGAGCATATGCTCGCGTTCCTGGGCCTCGTCCATGTACTGATAATCGATCCAGCGCAAGCCGTGGCTGCAAATTTCATGGCCGGCAGCGACCATGGCTTTAATCGCCTCAGGGTGACGCTGAGCGGCCATGGCCACGGCAAATACAGTCAGGGGTATTTCATGCGTCTGGAACAACTTGAGCAGACGCCATACGCCGGCCCGACTGCCGTACTCGTAGAGCGACTCCATGCTCATGTTGCGCGCGCCTTGCAGTGGCTGAGCTGAGACCATCTCGGAGAGGAAGGCCTCGGACTCCTTATCACCGTGCAACAGGTTGCGCTCGCCGCCTTCCTCATAGTTGAGGACAAACGACAGGGCGATACGTGCATCGCCCGGCCAGTGCGGGTGGGGTGGGGTGTTAGCGTAACCGATCAGGTCGCGAGGGTAATCAGCGCTCACTGCAGTCTTCCTTCTTAGCGTTGTTGCGGCCATTGGGTCACCCTTGGATTTCCGGGCTGACGACCGTGATGGGTAATTGTATACAAAATGAGTTGTTATTTGTAAATCTAAAAATCGTCTTTTTGCTAAATTAAGTTGCGTCGAGCAATTCTCATGCTGCCCCGGATGTCCCGACAGGGGCGTGTGCTTTGGCCGCGCCAGCGTGTATAACTGGCTGAAGGTATGGCTTAGGCTCTAGGTAGTGGAGATGACCTTGTTGTGTACAATAAATTAAAAAATTGTCTTATATTGTTGTTGTCGTGCTATTCTGCCGCAACGTCGAGGCTAGCAAAGCCTGCGCGACCTGCTGAATTCAATCCAAGTAGAGGAGGTGAGGCGTCTGCGGGGCCTTGGCCGCTGTAGATGCCCATAACCAATGGGACGACTAACGACACATGTTCTAGACGCTGCGCACGGTTGCCCTGGCAGTGCGATCAAGGTTGAGTTGTATCGGATCGAGGGGCGGCAGCAAGAGCTGGTCACCACGGTGCTGACCAACGACGATGGCCGTTGCGATGCGCCCATCTTGCAAGGCGATGACTACCGCAGCGGTGTCTATCAACTGCACTTCCACGCGGGCGACTACTACCGCGCTCGCGGTGTGGCGCTGCCTGACCCGGCCTTTCTCGATGTGGTGGTGCTGCGTTTCGGTATCGATGCCGGGCAGGATCACTACCATGTACCGCTGCTTATTTCTCCGTACAGCTATTCCACGTATCGCGGTAGCTGAAGAATGCTTGTAACCCTCTGACTCATTTAGAGAGTCCTTAGCCCGCTCACACTGCGGGCTTTTTTTATTGCGTTGTAACTGGTTTACGCCAGGTCGCCAGCGAGGTGTATGGCTGTGGATATGCGCGGCTGCTGGTTGGCCAGCCGTCGCGCATACGTGCAGTCCCGCCGGCAGCGGCCCTGCTTATGTACGGAAACGATGTACCAGGCCGTTGAGCTCCTCGGACAGGTTGGCGAGGCTGTGCGAGTCGCCGCGCGCCGACTCCGCCAGGTTGGCCGCCAGTTGTGCGTCGCCATGGATCTGGCTGATGTGTCGATTGATGTCTTCGGCCACCTGATGCTGTTCCTCGGCGGCGGTGGCGATCTGCGCGTTCATGTCGCGGATCACGTCGACTGACTCGCGGATCAGGTCGAAGCTCGAACTCGCCTGATTGATGCTGGTGACGGTGTGCTGCGACACCTCCAGGCT
This sequence comes from Pseudomonas sp., assembly GCA_041621735.1. Taxonomy (GTDB): domain Bacteria; phylum Pseudomonadota; class Gammaproteobacteria; order Pseudomonadales; family Pseudomonadaceae; genus Aquipseudomonas. Next base: position 4,372 of record JBFKAF010000100.1, on the reverse strand, counting down.
GGCATGCATCTGTTTGGCCATCTGCCGGGTACGTTGCGCCAGGTTGCTCAGCAAACCATCGATTTCCGCCGTTGAGTCAGCAGTACGTTTGGCCAGGGCCCGCACTTCGTCGGCCACCACGGCGAAACCGCGGCCCTGTTCGCCGGCACGGGCGGCCTCGATGGCCGCGTTCAAGGCCAGCAGGTTGGTCTGCTCGGCGATGGAGCGGATGGTGCCGAGAATCGATTGGATATTGTTGTTGTCCTGCTCCAGTTGCTGCATGGCAGCGGCAGACTGGGATATTTCCCGGCTCAGCTGCTCGACGCTGCTTACGGCGCTATCGATTTGCTGTTGTCCCGCACGTGCCTGCCGTTGCCCCTGGTCGGCGGATTCGGCGGCCTGATTACAGGAGCGCGCCACTTCGTTGGCCGTAGCCACCATCTGGTGGAACGCGGTGGAAACCATGTCGACCGATTCACGCTGGCGCCCGGCGACCTCCGCCATATCCCCGGATACTCTGGCCGAGGTGCCAGATGTCTGGTGGATCTGCTGGGCGGCCTTACCGATATTCAGAATCAGTTGGCGAATGCTCGCGAGGAACTGGTTGAACCAGCCGGCCAGTTGTGCGGTTTCGTCCTGCCCGCGGATTGTCAGGGAATGGGTCAGATCACCTTCGCCCTGGGCAATCCCTTCCAGACCGGAGGCCACGGCGCGAATCGGACTGACGATCAAGCCGGCAAAGCTCGCGCCAACGAAGGCGAACAGCAGGGCCAGGAACGCAGCCATGCCCGCAATGATCCAGGTGAGCCGGGTCACACTGCCCATCACATCGTCCTGGCGGATCAGGCCAATGAAACGCCAGCCCAGCCGCTCAGAAGACCAGACGTTGGCCATAAAGCGTTCACCGTTGAGCTCGACCTCCAGCAGTCCTTTTTCCGCCTTGGCCAAGTCGGCATAACCGCTGCCCAGGTCAGCGAGTTTCTTGAAGTTATGCGCCGGATCGCTGGGGTCGACCAAGACTGTGCCGTTATTCTCCATCAGCATCAGATAACCGCTTTCGCCCAGCTTGATGTTCTTGACGATGTCAGTCAGCTGGTTGAGTGATACGTCGATGCTGAGAACCCCGCCCGGGTTGCCTAAGGCGTTGGCAACGCTGCGCACGCTAGCTACCAGGGTCGCGTTATCGTTGGCCCAATAGTAAGCATCGGTGCGCACGGTCTTGCCCTGGCTGGCTATGCCCGCTTGATACCAAGGGCGTGGGCGCGGGTCATAATTACTCAGCTTGGTATCATTGGGCCAGCTGACATAACCGCCGTCTATTGTGGCAGTGGTGACATAGGCGTAGGCCGGGTGGCTGGCCGCCACGTCGGCGAACAGGGCGAGCAGTTTTTCACCGTACTCGCCTAGCGGGGCCCCGGCGGCGTTGGCGTCCATATAGCGCTTGAGGTTGCCGTTTACGCCGGTGACCAGTGGGTGCTTGGCTAGATAGTCGACGTTCTGGCTGATTCCGTCGAAGAATAGCTGCATGGCGTTCTCCACCTGGCGAATCTCGCGGGAGCTGCTGTCGACGAACTCGTCTCGGGCATCGCTGCGCAAATTGATAATCAGCAGGATGGCGACCAGGATAATCGGCACGCAGGCTATGACAGCAAAGGCCCAAGTCAGTTTTTGTTTTATGTTCATCGGAAATCCCTACTCGGAAAGCGCTGTCGGTTGAAGGCGGCTTACATTCTGTCGGCTGTATGGGACGGAGCTTTATCGGAATACGACGAAAACTGTTGCGGCTGCGCGCAAATGGGCTCTCCTCAGTTGCTTCGTCGCGGCGCTGAGGCTATCGATAGGAGCTGGGGTGGGGTTGCCGCAATGGCTGGCGCTGCTTTCGCCAGTTGTGGCTTCGCCCTTAGGGGGTGAAGCCACGACGCTTGGGGTTTGTATGTCAGCCTGAGTGCTGACTGGTTAGCGGCTTAACAATGATGCAGTACCGGCGCTGGCAAACAGCCCGGCACTGACCCGGTTGAACCAGACCTGACCTTTGCCGGAACGCAGGTAGCGGGCGGCGCCGTGCGCGCTGAGGCCGTAGAACAGTTTGCAGCTTAGATCGAGCACGGCCCAGGTCAGGATCAGCACCAGCAGTTGGTTGAACATCGGTTGTTCGGCACTGATGAACTGCGGCAGAAAGGCGGCGAAGAACAGAATGTCCTTGGGGTTGCTGGCGCCCAGGCCGAAGGCTTTCCAGAACATGCTGCGAAAACTCGGGTTGACCGGCTGCGCCTCACTATTCACCGGCTTGGCGGCTTGGCGCGAGGCTTGCCAGCTCTGCCAGGCGAGGACGAACAGATACAGCGCACCGACGATTTTCAGTGCACCAAACAACTGTTCCGAGGCCAACAGCAGGGCGCCGAGGCCAAGTGCGGAGGCACTCAGCAGGCAGATCGAGGCGCTGACACCGCCGAGGAACGCAGGCAAGGAACGGCGCAGTCCGTAATTCAAGCTGTTGCTGACCATCAGCAACGATAGGGGGCCGGGGATCAGAATCACGATCAGCGCGGCGCTGCTGAACAGCAACCAGGTTTCCAGGCTCATTGCAGGTCTCTCCAGATGTGGAAAAGCCCCAGCGTGCAACGCTGGGGCCGGGTACAGCTATGCCAACCTTACAGGAAGGCGAACTTGGCGATAAAGATGATGCACAGCACGTACAGGCTGACGGAGACCTTGTCGCGTTGGCCGGTCAGCAGCTTCAGCGTGGCATAGGTCAAGAAGCCCAGGGCGATGCCGTTGGCGATGGAAAAGGTCAGCGGCATCATGACCACGGTGACGATGGCCGGGATGGTGTCGGTGAGGTCTTCCCAGTCGATGTGGGCCATGCCGCTCATCATCAACATGGCCACATAAATCAGCGCGCCGGCGGTGGCGTAGACCGGAATCATCCCGGCCAGCGGGGCGAAGAACATCGCCGCGAGAAACAACACGCCGACGGTTACCGCGGTCAGGCCGGTGCGACCACCCGCGGCAACGCCCGATGCGCTTTCAACATAACTGGTGACCGGCGGGCAGCCGACCATGGAGCCAATCACGCTGGAGGTGCTGTCGGCTTTCAGGGCCTTGGACAGGTTCTGGATCTGACCGTCTTCATTCACCAGTTTGGCGCGATGGGCAACGCCCATCAGGGTGCCGGCGGTATCGAACATGTTGACGAAGAGGAACGACAGGATGACGCTGATCATGGCCACGTTGAAAGCGCCAGCGATATCCATGGCCAGAAAGGTCGGTGCCAGGCTCGGCGGCAGCGATACCAGGCCAGTGTACTCGACCAGACCCAGTGACCAGCCGATGGCGGTGACGCCGAGCATGCTGAACAGGATGGCGCCGAATACGTTGCGGTGGCTGAGCACGGCGATGAGCAGGAAGCAGACCGCAGCCAGCAGCGCCGAGGGGTCGCCAAAGGAGCCCATGGTCAGCAGGGTCGCAGGGCTGTCCACGACGATACCGGCCGACTTCAGGCCGATCAGCCCGAGGAATAACCCGACCCCCGCGCCCATGGCGAAGCGCAAGCTCATCGGGATGCTGTTGAGCAGCCATTCGCGGATGCGCGACAGGCTCATGATCATAAACAGGATGCCGGAGATAAATACTGCACCCAGGGCAATCTGCCAGCTATAACCCATCTCGCCGACCACGGTGTAGGTGAAGAAGGCGTTCAAACCCATGCCTGGCGCCAGGCCGACTGGCCAGTTGGCGTACAAGCCCATGAGGAAGCAACCGAGTGCCGCGCCGATGCAGGTGGCAACGAAGGCTGCGCCGTGATCGACGCCGGCGTTGGCCATGATGCTGGGGTTGACGAAGATGATGTAGGCCATGGTGACGAACGTCGTCAGACCTGCCAGTAGTTCGGTTTTGATACTGGTACGGTGTTCGGTCAGTTTGAAAAAGCGATCGAGTAGACCACGCTTCGCCAGACCTTGGGTGTACATCGCATCTTGTTCTTGTTTAGCGCTTTCCACTGGGGTACTCCTCATATCTCTTGTTGTGTACCACCTAGAGTCAGTGCAGGGCACGTTTGACTCTCTGAGGGAGGTGGTGCGTTTGGGTGTGCTTGCTGGCTAGTTCCTGACCGTTGAGTCAGAAAGTCTTGCTGGCGCCGATTATGCGTTTGTATACAAAAAAAGCAAATAATGTTTTTACTGTTGCGAATAATGCGCTAATCGAGCCATTGCATGCTAAGTAGACGAATATTCGTGATGATTCGGGTCGGCTTATCCAGATAAATATTAATAAAAACAACAATTTAGATTTTTTGTTGACTGTTTGGCAGTGTCGCTCGATACATTTCTCCAGGCCATTCCACCTGCACTCCTGGGTGTACTAAGCTGATTTATGAGGGAAAAAGTGAATT
>JBFKAF010000099.1:0-8728 GCA_041621735.1 Pseudomonas sp. | reverse complement strand
TTGGAGCGGGAAACGAGACTCGAACTCGCGACCCCGACCTTGGCAAGGTCGTGCTCTACCAACTGAGCTATTCCCGCAATTACAACCCACTTCATTTAAGAAGTGGCGTCCCCTAGGGGACTCGAACCCCTGTTACCGCCGTGAAAGGGCGGTGTCCTAGGCCACTAGACGAAGGGGACGCAGCCCGGAACCTACAAAAAACTTTCCGGCCTCTAGCGCTACACCGTCAGGCATTGCGTCAGAAGTGGCGCGCATTCTATGGAGCCTTTGCTGGATCGTCAACCTCTCTATAATTTTTTTTTAAAATCAACGACTTCAAGCCTTTACGTGACACTGCACTATGAGCTCCGCGACTAAGGCACTACACTCGGACGAAAATTCGAGAGGCTGAAACGATGTCCCCACTCGTGATTACCCTGCTGATAGTCGGCGGCATTTTCATTCTGATTGCGATCGCCTACATCAATCACATGGTCGAGAACAATAAGCTGGAAAAGTCGCGCCTCAAGGCCGAGTTGAATGATCGCATCCGCCGCTGCGCCACGCTTTCCGAAGCCTTGCCCGGGCAGCTGATGACGCCGCCACTGAAACTCCTGCTAAGCCGCCTGCAACTGCATTCCAGCGAACGCTTGCAGCAGGTCGATAAAGGCGATGCTGAAAATAATGCGCGCCTCACCGAGCTCCGCCAACTGATTGCCCAGGGCGAGTCGATCCCCGTACGCAACCCGCCTCAACCCATCGCCACCGAAGCCAAGGCCAAAGAGGTGCGCTTCCAGCTGGAGAACCTGCACGGACAGATTACCCGCTCGGCTCAGGATGGCGTCCTGCCAACCACTGAAGCAAAGTCCTGGATCAGCGAGATACACCACCTCTTGGCGCAGCTGCATATCGAGTTTTTCAACTCGCTCGGCCAGCAGGCACTGCAACAGAATCAACCGGGCCAAGCGCGCCTGGCATTCGAGCGAGGCGTGCAGTACCTGCGCAAGCAATCCAACCCGGCACGTTACCAGGCGCCACTGCAGAAGTTCGAACAGCAACTGGCTCGTGCCAACGCCCTGGTTCTGGAAACCTCCAAGCCCAACCCCGAGGAGAACAGCGAGCTGAACGAGGGTCTGAAATCCCTTGAAGGCGATGAGGACTGGAAGAAAAACAATATTTACGACTGAAGCCGAAGCGCTTTTGTCGCCCCCCACACAGCCCCCAGCAGATAAGGAAACCCGATGAGCCTGACGGTGTATGGCGCCCCGCTTTCGCCTTTCGTGCGCAAGTTGCGCCTGTGTTTGGCGGAGAAACACCTGGATTACCGACTGGAAATCGTTCTGCCCTTTGGTCAGCCTGACTGGTACCGCGAACTCAACCCGCTGGGCCGCATTCCTGCTCTCAAGGATGGCGATTTTGACCTGGCCGACTCCAGCGTGATCTGCCAATACCTGGAAGACAAATACCCCGAGCGCCTTTGCCTGCTGGGGCAAACCGCCGAACAACGGGCACGGGTACGCTGGCTGGAAAAGTATGCCGACTATGAGCTAGCGCCCCTGAGCACCTTCACCGTATTCCGCAACCGCGTGCTCAAACCGAGCATGGGCCACTCCAGCGATGAAGCAGCAGTGCAGACGGCCCTGAGCAAAAAGTTACCGCCGCACTTCGATTACCTGGAAGAGTGCCTGGGCGACGCCGAATACTTCGTCGGCGACAGCTTGAGCCTCGCGGACCTGGCGTTCGCCTGCCAGCTGGTCAACATGGAGCACGGCGGCGAGCAGCTGGATGCGCAGCGCTGGCCGAAGCTGGCGGCCCTGTACGCACGCCTCAAGGCCCGCCCTTCGCTGCAGGCGATACTGCCGGGCGAACAGAAAATGCTCGCCAAGATGAGCGCTTCGGTCTAACCAGGAACAGTGAGAAGCCCCGATACACCGGGGTTTCTCATGCAACTCGGCTCAGCAGTCGCTTAACCGCAAAAACACCTCGACTAGACGCTCTATCCCGGCCTGATCCGCCTCAGTGAAACGCGCCAATCGCGGGCTGTCCAGATCCAGCACGCCTATCAGCTGCCCAGCCTTGAGCAGGGGAATGACCAATTCGCTATTGGATGCGCTGTCGCAGGCGATATGCCCGCTAAATGCGTGCACGTCATCCACTCGCTGGCTCAGCCGAGTGGCCGCCGCTACGCCGCAAACACCACGGCCGAAGGGAATCCGCACACAGGCCACCTTGCCCTGAAACGGCCCCAACACCAGCTCATCGCCGCGCTGCAGATAGAAACCCGCCCAATTAAGCTCAGCCAGCTCCTGAAACACAAAGGCAGAAAATTGCGCCGCATTGGCAATGAAGTCACGCTCCCCGGACAGCAAGGACTCCAGCTGCGCAGCCAATAACTCATAGCCTTCCAGGCCGGTGGCAATCTGCTTGAAATCATTCATGCCTGGCTCTCCAACAATTGCAGCCCCACCCACTGGCGGGCGAACTGATAGGCACAGCGACCATTGCGATTGCCACGGCCCAACGCCCAACGTATCGCCGCCTTCTCCAGCTCTTCGCTCCACTGCCAAGGCAACTGGGCTTGCGCCGCCTGCACCTCGATCCAGTGCCGCACCACGTCCAGGAAGTGTTCCTGGGTGAACGGGTAGAAGGACAGCCAGAGGCCAAAACGGTCGGACAGCGCGATCTTGTCCTCCACCGCTTCGCTCGGGTGCAGCTCGCCGTCGATCCTCTGCCAGTGTTCGTTATCGCTGTGTTTTTCCGGCACCAGATGCCGGCGATTGGAGGTGGCGTAGAGCAAGACATTCTCCGGCGCGCGCTCCAGCGAGCCATCCAGCACGCTTTTCAGCACCCGATAATCGCCCTCGCCCGCCTCGAAGGACAGGTCATCGCAAAACAGCACGAAATTCTGCGGCAAGCCGGCCAGCAGCTCGACGACCCGCGGCAAATCGGCCAGATGATCACGCTCGATCTCGATCAGACGCAACCCAGCAGCGGCATGCTCGGCCAACAACGCCCGCACCAGCGAGGACTTGCCCGTGCCGCGCGCACCCCAGAGCAAGGCATGATTCGCTGGCAGCCCCCGCACGAATTGCCGGGTATTGCGCGCCAACTGCTCACGCTGGGTGTCCACACCGATCAAATCGCTCAGGCTCAGATCGAGGCTGATGTTCAACGGCTGCAAATAACCACCGCGCCCCTCGCGATGCCAACGAGCGGCCAGGCTCTGCTGCCAGTCGATATCATTGCGCTTGGCAGGCAGTAGCGGTTCGAGTCGCGTCAGTACGCTCTCGGCACGCAGTAAAAAAGCATATAAACGGGAGTCCATCATCGGTTCCTTGCTAGTGAGCCCTGCCATCCCCCATTGCCGCCAGGCGCAGCAGATGGGCTATGCTTGGCAGGCGAACGGACACGAGATAAGCATGCCCTTATGGATATAGCGCTCACCCAACGCCTGTCATTCAAACAGGCCGGCTGGACCGTGCTGGTGGCGTTTATCCTCGGCATGGCTTTCAGCGTGCTTCAGGTCGGCATCGATTATGCCAGTGAAGATGCCTCCATCAACCGCGAGATTCGCGCGCTGATGGAGATCAGCCATAATCCGGCCGCGCGCATTGCCTACAACATCGACGCCGAACTGGCCCAGGAACTGGTCCGCGGCCTACTGCGCTCGCCTGCGGTGATCAGCGCCCAGATCCTCGACAACAACAGCAGCACGGCTCTGGCCAGCGTCAGTCGCCCTCCCAGCGAAAGCCCCTACCGGCTGCTCAGCGACTTTCTGTTCGGCAAGCAGCGACAATTCGAAACAGCCCTGTTCGTCAGTCATGCCCCAGAAGAGGCGCTCGGCCTGCTGCGCCTGGAAGTCGACACCTATGCATTCGGCAGCCACTTTTTACGCCGCTCGCTACTCACCCTGCTGTCAGGTTTCGCTCGCAGCCTGCTGCTCTCGCTGATTCTCCTGGTGCTGTTCTATTTCATGCTGACCAAGCCGCTGGTCGAGGTCATCCGCGCACTGAGTGCGCGCGACCTGCACAGCCCCAAGCACCATAGGCTGCCCTGCCCACCCGGCCACGAACGCGACGAGATCGGCACACTGGTCGACGTCACCAACCAGCAGCTCTCCAGCATCGCCACGGAAATACAGCAGCGTCACCACGCAGAGGACCGCCTGACCCAGTACCTGGGAGAGCTGGAAAACATAGTCTCGGCGCGCACCACCGAGCTGGAAACCACCAACGCACAGTTGACCGAGTCCAACCAGCAGCTCGAACAGGCGCGCCGTACCGCCTTGCAAATGGCCCAGGCCCGCTCGACATTTCTGGCCAATATGAGCCATGAAATCCGCACCCCCCTCAACGGCCTGCTCGGCATGCTTTCGCTGTCCCTCGACGGCCCGTTGAACGGCGAGCAACGCCAGCAGCTGTCGATTGCCCACGATTCTGGCAAGGTGCTGGTCGAACTGCTCAATGACATTCTCGACCTGTCGAAATTCGAGGCTGGGCAACTGGAGCTCGAGAGCATCCCCTTCGACCTCGGCACATTGGCCGAAGACACCGCCAACCTGCTCTCGCAGAATGCGGCAGCCAGCGTCGAACTGACCTGCTTCATCGACCCACAACTGCCCGCCCAGGTAATCGGCGACCCGACCCGCGTCCGCCAGGTGGTCAGCAACCTGCTGTCCAATGCCTTGAAGTTCACCCGCTTCGGCCGCGTCGACATCCGCATCAGCGCCAGCCAGACCGGCATCCGGATAATCGTACGCGATACCGGTATCGGCATCGCCGAGGACGCCCAGGCGCGCATCTTCCAACCCTTCGCCCAAGCCGACGCCGGCATCAACCGCCAGTTCGGCGGCACCGGCCTCGGCCTGGCACTGACCCGTCGACTCTGCGAAGCCATGCACGGCCAACTCAGCCTGAAATCCGCGGAAGGCTTCGGCTCGCAGTTCTGTGTCGAACTGCCGCTGCCGCCCCACGCCCCCGCGGTGGCTTTCCCAACCCCGGCGCTAACCGGGCGAGTGGTTGCGCTCAGCGCCGCCAACTCGGGCCTGCATGAGCAACTCAGCCAGCTATTGCCTAACTGGGGGCTGGATTATCGGCGCCTGGATGCCGATACCCGGCCTGCCGAGGTGGTCGCCGACCTGCTGATCAGCGACGACCCGGAGTGCCTGCCCAGCCTGCGTCAGGCGTGCCAGATGCCGTTTCTGCTGATCAGCGCTTATGGCAGTTTCTTTGCCAGTGAACAGATGCAGACGCTGGAGCCTGTCGAACAACTGGCCCGCCCCTTGTCGCGCCAGGTTTTGCTCCAGGCACTACGCCGCAGCCTGGGACAGCCCGCACACACCTCCCCCGTACCGACCGACACAGAGCAGTGGGTCAACAGGCAAGCGCGCATACTCCTGGTCGAAGACAACCAGGTCAATCAACTGGTCGCCAAAGGCATGCTCGGCAAACTCGGTTGCGAAGTGCTACTGGCCAACCACGGCGCAGAGGCCCTGACTCAGCTGGAACAGCACGAGGTTGACCTGGTACTGATGGACTGCAACATGCCGGTGATGGATGGTTATGAAGCCAGTCGGCGCATTCGCCAGAGCAGACGCTTCTCTGAGCTGCCGATCATCGCGCTGACAGCCAACGCCCTGCCGGACGAACGCGAGCGCTGCCGCGCCGCCGGCATGAACGATTACCTGGCCAAGCCCTTTCGCCGGGAAGAGCTTGCCGCCCTGCTCGACCAGTGGCTACCCACTAGCGTAGTGCCATAAACCGCTCAAGCAGCCCCCCCACATGACTGCGCAGCTCTGCCAGCTCATCCAGATCGACACCGCGCTCGCACAGCAGCTGACTCCGCAAAGGCTGCACCCGCTCACGCAACTCGCTGCCCGCCTCGGTCAACAGCGGATGGACCTCGCGCTCGTCCTCGCTCGAACGCTGACGCACCAGCATGCCCAGCTGCTCCAAGCGCTTGAGCAGCGGAGTCAAGGTACCGGAGTCGAGCAGCAAACGCTCCCCCAACGCCTTGACCGTAGGCTGCAACGGCGGCGCTGCCTGCCACTCCCACAGCACCAGCATCACCAGATACTGCGGGTAGGTCAGGTTTAACTGATCGAGCATGGGCTTGTACGCGCGAATCACTGCCCGCGATGCCGCATACAGCTTGAAGCACAGCTGGTTATCCAGCAGTAAAGCAGCATCCAGCACGACAGGAGCCTGCTTCATTTGAGCAGCGCTTCGATCTCGGCGGTCAGGTCTTCCGGCTTGGTCGTTGGCGCGAAACGCTTAACCTGCTGACCGTCGGCACTGATCAGGAACTTGGTGAAGTTCCACTTCACGCCCTGACTGCCGAGCAGACCCGGAGCGCGCTTTTTCAGCTGCACGTACAGCGGATGGGCATCGCTGCCGTTTACCTCGACCTTTTTGAACAGCGGAAAGCTCACCCCGAAATTCAGCTCGCAGAACTCGGAAATGACCCCTTCGTTGCCCGGCTCCTGCTTGCCGAACTGATTACAAGGAAACCCCAGCACCACCAGGCCCTTGTCCTTGTACTGCTGCCAAAGGCTCTCCAGGCCCTTGTACTGCGGCGTGAAACCGCACTTGCTGGCCGTATTGACCACCAGCACGGCCTTGCCCTTGAAGTCGCCCAGGGTTTTCTGCTCGCCTTTGATAGTGGTGCACGGGATGTCGAACAGCTCGTTGCTCATGATGATCGCCTTTACTTTTGATGAATCCATGAAAGGTATCGAGCAATTGAATTGCACGCAATTTAATTGTGTAAAGATAAGGCCCACTGATAGGCAGACCTCACTCTCATCAAGTGTCGCGCGGTACCAACTTGAGCGACGCCGAATTGATGCAGTAGCGCAAGCCCGTGGGGGCCGGGCCGTCGGGGAATACATGCCCCAGGTGCGCGTCGCACTTAGCGCACTTCACCTCGATACGGTGCATGCCATGGCTGAAATCGTCCAGGCTGCTAATTGCCTCCTTAGCCACCGGCTGAAAATAGCTCGGCCAGCCGCAACCCGAGTCGAACTTGGCAGCGGAATCGAACAACGCGACTCCGCAACAGATGCAGTGATAGACACCCGGCACCTTGCTGTCATGGTATTCGCCGGTAAAGGCGCGCTCAGTGCCACCCAAGCGACAGACATTGAACTGGGTCTCCGACAGCTCTTCGCGCCAGACTTCCAGGGGTTTTTCGAGCTTGTCCACAGGCAGGTCTCCTCAACTGAAAAAAGCCCGATCGTCGCTTTGCCAAGATCGGGCTGCCACGTATGATTCGACCCCAGTCTGTCACCCGCGTTACAGCCTGCCAAGGCTTGCCGGGCCAAGGCTGTTACATGGCTGCTCTGCGCTCATAAATGCCACGATGCCCGGTTACACAGCGTTTAACGCAGGCACAGCACGCTCATTTGCAGCAGGCAAACTGCGCTTTCGCCAGTTTTGACTTAACGGCCTTTGCTCGTCACGTTACACACGATCTGAATCAGCGGCGCCTCATCACTTCGGGATCACTTACATGCAGGTCAGCAAATCGAACAAGCTCGCCAACGTCTGCTATGACATTCGCGGACCGGTGCTCAAGCACGCCAAACGCCTGGAAGAGGAAGGCCACCGCATCCTCAAGCTGAACATCGGCAATCCGGCGCCGTTCGGTTTCGAAGCCCCCGAGGAGATCCTCCAGGACGTGATTCGCAACCTGCCCTCCGCGCAAGGCTACAGCGACTCCAAGGGCCTGTTCAGTGCCCGCAAGGCGGTGATGCAGTATTACCAGCAGCAGCAGGTGGAAGGCGTCGGCATCGAGGACATCTACCTCGGCAACGGCGTCTCCGAGCTGATCGTGATGGCCATGCAGGCGCTGCTCAACAACGGCGATGAAGTGCTGATCCCGGCGCCGGACTACCCGCTATGGACCGCTGCGGTGGCCCTGTCCGGCGGCAAGCCGGTGCATTACCTGTGCGACGAACAGGCCGGCTGGTTCCCCGATATTGCCGACATACGCGCGAAAATCACCCCAAGTACCAAGGCGCTGGTACTGATCAACCCGAACAACCCGACTGGCGCCGTGTATTCCAAGGCGGTACTGGAAGACCTCGTGGAACTGGCGCGGCAGCACAACCTGGTGCTGTTCTCCGACGAAATCTACGACAAGATCCTCTACGACGAGGCCCAGCACACCTGCACCGCTTCCCTGGCGCCGGACGTGTTGTGCCTGACCTTCAACGGCCTGTCGAAGTCCTATCGGGTCGCGGGCTTTCGCAGCGGCTGGGTGGCGATCTCCGGGCCCAAGCAGCGGGCACAGAGCTATATCGAAGGCCTGGATATCCTCGCCAACATGCGCCTGTGCCCCAACGTGCCGAGCCAGCATGCGATCCAGACCGCCCTCGGCGGCTACCAGAGCATCAACGACCTGGTGCTGCCCAATGGCCGCCTGCTCGAGCAACGCAACCGCACCTGGGAGCTGCTCAACGACATTCCCGGGGTCAGCTGCGTCAAGCCGATGGGCGCGCTGTATGCGTTCCCGAAAATCGACCCGAAAGTCTGCCCGATCCACAACGACGAGAAGTTCGTGCTGGATCTGCTGCTCTCGGAAAAACTGCTGGTCGTCCAAGGCACCGCGTTCAACTGGCCATGGCCGGATCACTTCCGTGTGGTCACCCTGCCGCGGGTAGACGATCTCGAACAGGCGATCGGGCGTATCGGCAACTTCCTCAAAGGCTACCAACAGTAGCCGGAGCGCTGCATGTCCCAGGTTAATC
>JBFKAF010000098.1:0-8748 GCA_041621735.1 Pseudomonas sp. | reverse complement strand
GGTCACACCGCCTTTATCCAGTACCGTATCACCCTGCACGGCGGCGCAGGCTTGGCATCTTTTCGCACCAGCGAGGCGATCACCGTACGCGACGGGCTGATCTGGAGGATCAACGAGTATTCCTCGCTGCTGCAGGAGCGCGCCGCCGATCAGGGCGGCAATAGTGCGCGGCCCGCGATCAGTCGCCTGGGCTTGTCGACCCGCCAGCTGGGTTTTATGGCGCGCGACCTGCAGGAGCACTTCCAACGCAACCAGCCCTTCCTCGATCCCGACCTGAGCCTGCAGCAGGTGGCCGCCGCCACGGGCTACAGCCGCAACCAGATATCCTATCTGCTCAACCAGGTGCTGGGGCAGAGCTTCTACCGCTACGTCAGTCAGGCCCGCCTGCAGCACCTGCTGGCCGGGGTGGAGGCGGGCAGCGATCCGGGGCGCATCGACGCCCTGGCCTTCGAGGCCGGCTTCAATTCGCTGTCGGCCTTCTACAACTGCTTTCGCCGCCATACCGGGCTCACGCCCAAGGCTTACCTCAAGCAAATTTCCTTGCGGACACGCAGGTAAGACAGGCCCCCAGCCAAGCCCCTAGGCTCTGCCCATCTTCTGATCGAGCGGGGCAGAGCAATGAACGACTGGCGCAACATCAGCCTGTGGATGGACCAACTCGACCAGCCCCTGACCGCGCGTCCGAGTCTGGCAGGCGAGTTGCAGGCCGAGGTGGCGATCATCGGTGCCGGCTACACCGGACTGTGGACGGCCTACTACCTGAAAAGTCTGGCGCCGCAGTTGCGGGTGGTCGTGCTCGAGGCCGAGATCGCCGGCTTCGGCGCCTCGGGGCGCAATGGTGGCTGGCTGATGGGCGGCCTGCTGGGCCAGGAAGCCATGCTCGCGAGCCTGCCGGCGGCGGCGCGGCGCGATGCCTACCAGTTGCTGCACGGCATACCCGATGAAGTGGCGCAGGTGCTGCAGCGCGAGGCGATCGCCTGCGACTACCGCAAGGGCGGCGTGCTGCAGTGCGCGGCGCGTTACCCGGAACAGCAGGTGCGCCTGCGCCACCAGTTGCAGGCGTTGCGCGACCAGGGTCTGGGCGAGGAAGACTGCCGTTGGCTGGACGCGACCGAGCTGAGCCAGCAACTGCGCATCGCCGGCGCCACTGGCGCGCTGTTCTCGCCGCATTGCGCGACTATCCAGCCGGCGCACCTGGCGCGCGGTCTGGCCCGCTGCGTCGAAGGTATGGGCGTGCAGCTGTTCGAACGCAGCCGGGTGCTCGACTGGCAACCGGGCCGGCTGCAAACCGAGCAAGGCGAAGTACACGCCGACTGGATAGTGCCGGCCGTCGAAGGCTATGCGGTCGACCTGCCGCTGCTCGGCCGCTATCAACTACCGGTGCAGAGCCTGCTGGTGGCCACCGAGCCACTGCCACAGGAGACCTGGGCGCAGATCGGTCTGGAGCGCGGCCAGGCCTTCTGCGAGAACAGTCGCCAGGTCACCTATGGACAGCGCACGGCCGATGATCGCCTGGTGTTCGGCGCCCGTGGCGGCTACCGCTTCGGTGGGCGCTTGCGCAGCGACTTCAACCTCAACGAGGAGGAGCGCGGTCTGCGCCGCTACCTGCTCGGCGAGCTGTTCCCGCAGCTCAAGGACGTGCGCCTGAGCCACGCCTGGGGCGGCAACCTGGGCATGGCCCGACGCTTCCACCCGCACATGCTCTGCGACCGCAGCAGTGGAATCGCCCTGGCCGGGGGTTACGGCGGCGAAGGGGTGGGCGCCAGCAATTTGGCTGGGCGCACCCTGGCCGACCTGATGCTCGGTCGCGACAGCCTGCTCACCCGCCAACCCTGGGTGCTGAGCGACAGCGGACTGGGCGCGCTGGCGCGCTGGGAGCCCGAGCCGTGCCGCTGGCTCGGCTACAACGCGATCATCCGCAGCTTCGTTCACGAAGACCGGGTGCTGGCCGATCCGTCCAGCCCGGTCTGGCGCCGCCGCCTGGCCGAGCGCCTGGCGGGTGCAATGGAAGGCCTTATGCGCTAGCGCGCCCTCAGCTCACTCACTGGAGTACCACTATGAGCATTACCCACTTCAAGCACACCGCCAGCCTGGCGCTGGATCAAAGCAGCCCGGTCGCGGTGCCCCTCGGCGCGCCGGTGGCGGTCACTTCGTTGACCAGCGTCGAGCGCGCCGACGGGGTCGAGACCGGCGTCTGGGAGTGCACGCCCGGTCGTTGGCGTCGGCAGATCCTGCAACAGGAATTCTGCCACTTCATCCAGGGCCGTTGCACCTTTATCCCGGATGTCGGCGAACCGCTGCAGATCCAGGCGGGCGATGCCGTCTTGTTCCCGGCCAATAGCACCGGCATCTGGGACATCCAGGAGACGCTGCGCAAGAGCTACGTGCTGATCGGCTGAAGCCGCACTCCTTTACAACAACAAGTACAGAGGAACCGACATGCTGAAGACCCTTATCCCCTTGCTGCTCGCGGCATCGACCAGTCAGGCGAGTGAAAACCTGCGCATCTACAACTGGGCCGAGTACATCGCCCCGGACACCCTGAAGAACTTCCAGCAGGCCAGCGGCATCGCCACCCACTACGATGTCTACGACAGCAACGAGACGCTCGATGCCAAGCTTATGGCCGGACACTCCGGCTACGACGTGGTATTCCCTTCCGACCACTTCATGGCCCGGCAGATCCAGGGCGGCGCGCTGAAGAAGCTGGACAAGAGCCGCCTGCCCAATTGGCACAACCTCAACCCGACCCTGATGAATGCCCTGCAGGTCAACGATCCGGGCAACCAGCACGGCTTCCCCTACCTGTGGGGCACCACCGGCATCGGTTACAACGTCGACAAGGTCAGAGCCGTGCTCGGCGACCAGGTGGCGCTGGACTCCTGGGACCTGATTTTCAAGCCCGAGCTGCTGGAGAAACTCAACCAGTGCGGTGTGGCGGTACTCGACAACGGTCCTGAGCTGCTACCGATCGCCTTGCATTACCTGGGGCTGCCCCATCACAGCCAGAAGCGCGAGGACTACGACAAGGCCGAGTCTCTGTTGTTGCGGATGCGCAGCAACGTGCGCTATTTCCATTCCTCCAAGTACATCAGCGACCTGGCCAATGCTGAGGTGTGCCTGGTGGTGGGCTTCTCCGGCGACGTCATGCAAGCCGCCAGCCGCGCCGAGGAGGCCGGCAACGGGGTGCAGGTCGAGTATCTGATTCCCAAGGAGGGGGCGCCCCTGTGGTTCGACATGGTCGCCATGCCCGCCGATAGCGGCAACGAGGAGGCCGGTTACGCTTTCCTGAACTACCTGCTCGAGCCCGAGGTCATGGCCGGCATCAGCAACTTCGTGCGCTACGCCAACGGCAACGGCACGGCCGATACGCTGGTTGAGCCGGCGCTCAAGGCCGATTCCAAGGTTTATCCGCCGCAAGATGTGATGGACAAGCTCTACACCCTGCAAGCCATGCCGCCGAAGATCGACCGAGTCCGCACGCGGATCTGGAACCGGGTCAAGAACGGCATCTAAGGCGCTGTATCGGCTCACTACATGCCGGTCTGCCGGACCAGCGCAGGCCGGCAATTCATCTACCGTCCAGCCGCTCAACACCTCTGGCGTGCTCAGCGACGCGCTTCTGGCCGCTCGCTGAGCCAGGCGAACCTTCAGTCCAGCACCGGCTCGCAGCGCACCTCGGTCTTCACCGAGTTGGCGATAAAGCATGCCTCATGGGCCTGATGATGCAGCTCATGCAGCTGCTCGCTGCTGGGTTGCGGCGCTCCGCCGAAACTCACCCGTGGACGCAGCAGCACTTCGGTCATGGCCACGCGACCCTCGGCATTTTTGGCCATCACGCCCAGCGCCTGGTCCTGGTAGCTATCCACCTGAAAGCCCTGCTTGGCCGCCAGCGAGAGGAACCACAGCATATGACAGCTGGACAGCGAGGCGACGAAGGCTTCCTCCGGGTCGACGGCCTGCTCATCGGACCAAGGCAGTGGCACCACATGGGGTGAAGAGGAGGCTGGCACTTCCACGCCGCCATCGAAGATCCAGCGGTGGGCGCGGCTATAGCGGTTATCGAGAAAACTCTGATCGCCGCGTTGCCAAACGATTTCAGCCTTGTACTGGGCCATTGCGATGCTCCATGCGAGAGGGGGCGGTCCATGTCGAGTCGGTCTGAAACATACACCGGGTAGCGCGCCGATTAAACCCGGCTTTGCCCTAGGTGTCACTGCGGCCGCTTGCTCTGCATGGGGGGGCTGAGTGCCGTCGCTACCGGGCTGATGGAGCCCCTCGGTGCCTTGGTCGGCGTCGGCATTTCCAGTGGCTTTGCCATTGCCTATCCGCTCGGTCTGGGGCTGGCGGCCGGGGCGATGATCTTCGTGGTTTCGCACGAGATCATTCCGGAGACCCACCGTAACGGCCATCACGCAAGGCGCAGACGTCGCGATAGCAGGATTGAGGGGTGATCGAGCCTGGACCATGGCTGCGCAGGGGAGCGGCTGAGGATCAACGTTCGTTCGCCGCAGGGGTTGCTCGGTAAGCCCATTTAATGGTTGACGCCAGAGGGTGAAGCAGACGCAACCCTATATCTCTGCATTGCGTTGCGCAAGTGCGAAAGTACCGAAAATGTTCGTATGGTGAAGCGGGCGGGTTGGTTATCATCTGCGTAACAACTTCTGAATGGGCGACCCAGGTTATGAAACCGAACTACCAGTTTGAAAAACGCCAAAGAGAGCTGGAAAAAAAGAAAAAGAAAGCTGAGAAAGCGGATAAGAAGACTGTTGCAACCGAGGTGCCTGCGGTTGATGAAAGCGCTGTCGCGCCCGAGGACAAATAAGCACCGGACAGCTTTCTCTCAGGCTGCCGGCTAGCCGCTACAGGGAGCGAGGTGTTTGTATTCAACCACGTGGATTCCTTTAGCCCCGGTCGGACAAGCTTCGCAGGCTGGTGTTGAATGCCGCGATACCCACGGATTTATGACTGAGTGCCGGTAATGGGTATCGCTGCGCTCATGCCAGCCTTCGGGGCGGTAGTTTCATCGGCTAGCTAAGGCTGTACGGATCTCTCAGGTTCGCAACCCGCTCACTGCTGGCCGGTAACGTATTTCAGCACTGCAACCACCTGTTCTGGTGTTTGCGCCCAGGCCATCGCCGAGCCATCCACCTCCTTGAGCGGGTGGACGATGTCCTCGGCGTGCAGGGTGATATACGGCTTGCCTAACGCCGCGCAGAAGCCGGCATCGAAGGCCGCATTCCACTGCTTGTATTTGTCGCCGAAACGGATAACGGCCACATCGCACTTCTCCAACAGGGTCTTGGTGCGGATTGCATTGACCTTGGAGGACTTGTGATCGCGCCAGAACGGCTGGTTTTCCTGGCCCAGCACATCGCCAGCGGCATCGCTGGTCTCATGGTCGGTCACGGCCGAAGTGAAGGTTATCGGCAAATCAAGCGCCTCTGCGCCGCGCATGATCTGTTGGCGCCAGTCGGTATGGATCTCACCGGATAAGTACACGGTTAACATACTGGTGTCCTCTTTCTAATGGTTGTTAATGGGGGGTCATAAATACAGGTCTAAATGAAAAGACTGATTTTTGAAGCGGTTGGTGCTGATTTAAATAACGTCATACACCTTTAGTCCCGGGCGGAGAGTTTCGTAGGATCGGCTACCCCGTAAAACCATCGCCGGCTGCAGCGACAAAGGTCATCTCGACCAAGTAATCCGGGTTGGCCAGTTCGGCTTTTACGCAGGCGCGGCTTGGCGCGGTGCCCTCCTCGAACCAAGCGTCCCATCGTTCGTTCAGCGCCGCCAGGTTGGCAAAGTCGGTGAGATAAATGGTCGCCGATAAGATACGAGTTTTGTCGCTGTTGATCTTTGCCAGTGATTGTTCGGCTTGAGCAAAAATCTGTTGAACCTGCCCTTTGATATCGGCTTTGGTGTCGGAATCGGCTATTTCGACAAAGTGCGCGATACCGTTGAATACGGTGATGTCGGACCAGCGTTTGGTTGGGTTGATGCGGTGAATTTTCATAAATATGATTCCTCTGGTTATGTTGTTTGCCGTTCGCATCAACCGAGAAACTCGGTTGACGAAATTAAGTTATGTAAGGCATTTAATTCACGTATGGCCAATGAGCTAAGGTGCCCGCTTTAACCCGTTCCGAGTGAGCGAAACGAACGACCTTGAACCGTTTAGCGGATGACAATTGCCTGCTATTCCTGCCACTCAAGGGAGCTCTCCGTCTTAAGTAACGGGCGCATACGAATTTTTAAGATACGCTCGAGCGCTCACATTGTTCATGAACTACCAGAAGCATTGGCGTGGTACGTCATCAGGGAGTTGTGCCGTACCCGCGTTAAGTTCTTTGCCTGCTTGCCGGCGATGAGCTGTGGTCAACGACTATGCCTTTGCGCCGCAGCCCGTTCAACCCGTAGTGAAACGACAAGGCCCGCATGCGCGGGCCTTGTCGTTTGGCAGGGCTTAACTCAGTTGTCGTAGCCCAGATTCGGCGCCAGCCAGCGTTCGCTGACGGCCAGGTCCTGGCCTTTGCGCTTGGTGTAGCTGTCGACCTGGTCCTTGTCGATTTTGCCGACCGCGAAGTACTGCGCCTGCGGGTGGGCGAAGTACCAGCCGCTGACCGAGGCGGCGGGGAACATGGCGTAGTGGTCGGTGAGGAACACGCCGCTGCGCCCTGGCTTGCCTTCTTCGGCGGCCGGATCGAGCAGGTCGAACAGGGTGCCTTTCTCGGTGTGATCCGGGCAGGCGGGGTAGCCGGGGGCAGGGCGGATACCTTTGTACTGCTCCTTGATCAGCTCCTCGTTGCTCAGCGCTTCGTCTTTGTCATAGCCCCAGTAGTGGGTGCGCACCTGTTGGTGCAGCCACTCGGCGCAGGCCTCGGCGAGGCGGTCGGCCAGTGCCTTGACCATGATCGAGTTGTAGTCGTCGCCGGCGTTCTGATAGGCCTTGGCCACTTCCTCGGCGCCGATGCCGGCGGTGGTGATGAAGCCGCCGACGTAGTCGGTCAGGCCGCTGCTCTTGGGCGCGACGAAGTCGGCCAGGGAGAAGTTCGGCTTGCCGTCGGGCTTGATGGTCTGCTGGCGCAGGTGGTGCAGCTTGGCCAGCGGCTGGCCGTCGGCGTCGTACAGTTGCAGGTCGTCGTCCTGCACCTGGTTGGCTGGCCAGAAGCCCAGTACGGCGCGGGCGCTGATGAGTTTTTCATCGATCAGTTTGGCGAGCATTTCTTGGGCATCGTTGAACAGCGAGGTCGCCGCTTCGCCGACCACTTCGTCGCTGAGGATGCGCGGGTATTTGCCGGCCAGGTCCCAGGAGATGAAGAAGGGCGTCCAGTCGATGAATTCGGCCAGTACCTTGAGGTCGATATCCTCCAGCACCTTGCTGCCGGTGAAGCTCGGCACTGGCGGTTGGTAACTGGCCCAGTCGAATTTCGGCTTCTTGGCGACGGAGGCGGCGTAGCTCAACCGTTCGGTGCGCGCGCTGCGGTTGGCGGTGCGCTCGCGCACCTCGACGTAGTCCAAGCGAGTCTTTTCGACGAAGTCGGCTTTCAGCTCCTTGGACAGCAACTGGGTAGCCACGCCCACCGCGCGCGAGGCGTCGGTGACGTAGACCACCGCGTCGTTCTGGTATTTCGGTTCGATCTTCACCGCGGTGTGGGCTTTCGAGGTGGTGGCGCCGCCGATCATCAGCGGCAGGCTGAAACCCTGGCGCTGCATCTCGCGGGCGACATGCACCATTTCATCCAGCGACGGGGTGATCAGCCCGGACAGACCGATGATGTCGCATTTCTCGGCGATGGCGGTCTGCAGGATCTTCTCCGCCGGCACCATCACGCCGAGGTCGACGATGTCGTAGCCGTTACAGCCGAGCACCACGCCGACGATGTTCTTGCCGATGTCGTGCACGTCGCCCTTGACCGTGGCCATGAGGATCTTGCCCTTGGCCTCCGGCTTGTCGCCTTTCTCGGCTTCGATAAAGGGGATCAAATGGGCCACCGCCTGTTTCATCACCCGGGCGGACTTGACCACCTGGGGCAGGAACATCTTGCCCGAACCGAACAGGTCGCCGACCACGTTCATTCCGGCCATCAGCGGGCCTTCGATGACCTCAATGGGCCGCGCGCATTGCTGACGGCATTCCTCGGTGTCTTCGACGATGTTGGTGGTGATGCCCTTGACCAGGGCGTGCTTGAGGCGCTCAACCACATCCCAGCCGCGCCACTCTTCGGTTTCGGCTTCCTTGACGCTGCCGTCGCCCTTGAACTCGTCGGCGATGGCCAGCAGTGCGTCTGTGCCATTGGTGGTGCGGTTGAGCACCACATCCTCGACCGCGTCGCGCAGCTTTTTCGGGATCTCGTCGTAGATCTCCAGCTGGCCGGCGTTGACGATGCCCATGGTCAGGCCGTTCTGGATCGCGTAGTACAAGAACACCGAGTGGATCGCCTCGCGCACCGGGTTGTTGCCGCGGAAGGAGAATGACACGTTGGACACCCCGCCCGAGGTCAGGGCGTAGGGCAGGTTGTCGCGGATATAGGCGCAGGCTTCGATGAAGTCCACCGCGTAGTTGTTGTGTTCCTCGATGCCGGTGGCGATGGCGAAGATGTTCGGGTCGAAGATGATGTCTTCCGGCGGGAAGCCGACGTCATTGACCAGGATGTCGTAGCTGCGCTGGCAGATCTCGCGCTTGCGCGCGGCGGTGTCGGCCTGGCCGGCTTCGTCGAAGGCCATCACCACCACGGCGGCGCC
>JBFKAF010000097.1:0-8748 GCA_041621735.1 Pseudomonas sp. | reverse complement strand
GTAACCCAGCAGATGAGGTAAGCCGACAACCGCTTGGTGGGTTACGCGGCGCGCAATTTCCGCAGTTGATTTTCAGCCTCTGCTCAGCGCCACTAACCCACCCTACAAAAGCGGCGTGCAACACGTAACTGGGACATAGCCCAAAAAAAGCCCGTCACGAAGACGGGCTAACAGTGCCGTAACACCTGGAGCAATCAGCTACGGATCAAACGCCTGTCATCGCCCGCTCAGAGCAGCGACAGCGGGTAGTTGAAGATCAGGCGGTTCTCGTCGAACTCGTTAGTGCTGAAGTCGCGGCGGATGGTGTTGTTGCGCCACTTCATCGACAGGTTCTTGAAGGTGCCGCTCTGCACCACGTAGGCCAGTTCGGTTTCACGGCTCCATTCCTTGCCGTCGCTGACCGCGCCGACGTGCACGTTGTCGCCACTGATGTAGCGGTTCATCAGGGTCAGGCCGGGGATGCCGAGGCCGGCGAAGTTGTAGTCGTAACGCACCTGCCAGGAACGCTCCTGGGCGTTGTCGTAGCTGGCGTTGTAGCTGTCGTTGGCCAGGGTGCCGCCGCTGGTGCCATTGACCCGCATCCACTTGTCGTCGCCGCTGACCTTCTGCAGGCCGAGGTAGAAGGCGTGGGCGCCGGTCTTGGCCGAGAACAGCCCTGAGTAGACCCTGTTGTCCAGTTCGCCGGCCAACTCGCTGCCGTCTTCGCCGCCGACGAAGTAACCAAGGTTGGCGCCCAGGGTCCAGGCGCCGATGGGCTGGTTGTGCACCAGGTTGACGTACTGCTGGTTGTAGATGTCCTGCAGCTCGGCGTGCCACAGGCCGACCAGGGTGCGCTCCTGGTTGAACTTGTATTCGCCGCCGGCGAAGTTGAAGCGATCCGACTCGGCACCGCCGAACTTCATGTCTTCCATGCTGGCGTCGTTGCGCTCGCTGTTGCCACGAAACTGGCCGCCGTACAGGGTCAGGCCGGCAATTTCGCTGGAGGTGAGCTGGGCGCCCTCGAAGGTCTGCGGCAAGGAACGGCCGTCATCGGCGCGCAGGATCGGCAGGCTCGGGACCCACTCGCCGACCTTCAGTTCGGTATTGGACAGTTTGGCCTTGGCGGCCACACCCAGGCGGCCGAAATCGTCGGCCGGACGACCGTCGTCATGCACCGGCAACAAACCGGTGTTGCGCGTGCCGCGGCCGCCATCGAGCTTGACCGCGTACATGCCCAGTACGTCCAGGCCGAAGCCGACGCTGCCCTCGGTGAAGCCCGAGCGTGCATCGAGAATGAAGCTCTGGGTCCATTCCTCGGCCTTGCCTTGCGGGTAGGCCGGGTCGACGAAGTTGCGGTTGATGTAGAAGTTGCGCAGGCCGAGGCTGACCTTGGCGTCGTCGACGAAGCCGGCGGCCAGGGCGCTGGACGGCAGGCTGGCGGCCAGGCCGAGCGAGGTGACGGCCAGGGCCAAGAGGCTGAAAGCGGGGAAATTGTGTTGTGCCATTGTCAGGGTATCCATAAGTGTTGGACGAGCCATGCCCTGCGAGCCCGAAACGGGTTCGCATAAGCGCTAAAGGAGGTTTTCTGGGCCGCTCGGCGAGTGGCCCGTTTCGCCCGCCGTAGCAGCTGCCGGCAGCAGCTACGGGGTTAGCGGGTCAATGGATGCAGCCGCTAGAGCTCGCTCATTGAGTAGCCCGCACCTTGGCGATTTCGTCGTACATCATCTGCACCAGGTCGCCGTCGATCTCCTGGGAGAACTTCTCGATCACCGGCTTGACCCGCTCACGGAACCGCTCTTTCTCGGCATCGCTGACGTCGTTGATCGCCACTTTACCGTCGAGCGCGGCACGCGCCTTGTCCATGCTGCTGCTGGACAGTTCACGCTGGAATTGCTGCGCCTCGGCGGCGGCCTCACGGATCAGCGCCTTCTCGTCGTCGTTAAAGCGGTTCCAGCTCTTCTGCCCGATGATCAGCGACTGCGGATTGAAGATGTGCCCGGTGACCGACAGGTACTTCTGCACCTCGTAGAACTTGTTGCCCTCGATCACCGTGAAGGGGTTTTCCTGACCGTCGATGGTGTGCTGCTCAAGGCCGGTATAGACCTCGGGGAACGCCATTGGCACCGGGTTGCTGCCCAGCGCGGAGAAGGTTTCCAGATAGATCGGCGACTGGATCACGCGCACCTTGAGACCTTGCATGTCCTCCAGCTTGGTCACCGGCCGCTGGCTGTTGGTCAGATGACGGAAGCCCAGGCCCCAGTAACCGAGACCCACCAGCCCCTTGTTTTCCAGCTGGGCGGCCAGCTTCTGGCCGACCGGGCCGTCGATCACCGCGTGGGCTTCGTCGGCGTCATTGAACAGAAAGGGGAAATCGAGCATGGCGAAGTCCGGCGCCTGGGCGGCGAGGATGCCGGAGTTGAGCACCGTGATATCCAGAGTGCCGCCCTGCAGGGCCGACACGGTCTGCACGTCGCCGCCCAGGGTGCCGCCGGGGAACAGGCGAACCTTGATCTTGCCGCCGCTCTTCTCGCTGAGCAGATCGGCGAACTTCTTCGCGCCCTGGCCCTGCGGGTGTTCGACGACATTCTGAAAGGCGAAACGCAGGGTACGCTCGCGGATCTCCGCCGCATGGCTGGCGACGCTGCCCAGCAGCAGGCTGGTGGCGCAGGCGCCGGCAAGCAGGGTTTTCACTAGTTTTTGCATGTCACTCTCCGATCGTTGTTGTTAGAGGTCGAGCTACCGGGGTTCTCGCCGACTCAACCGGCGAAGAATTTCAGCGGTCCGAGGACCAGTTGCGGGAACAGCACCAGCAGGAACAGCACCACCAGCTGGGCCAGCAGGAAGGGCCAGACGCCGCCGACTATCTCCTCGATTTTCAGCTTGGAAACGCCGCACACCACGTTGAGCACTGTGCCCACCGGCGGGGTAATCAGGCCGATGGCGGTGTTGATCAGAAACAGCACGCCGAAGTACACCGGGTCGATGCCGGCCTGGATGATCGCCGGCATCAGCACCGGGGTGAGGATGAGGATGGTCGGGGTCATGTCCATCACGGTGCCGACCATGATGATCAGCAGCATCACCACCAGCAGCAGCAGGGTCGGGCTGTTCATGAAGGGCGCGAGCAGGTCGGCCAGCTGGCCGGGCAGATCGGCGATGGTCACCAGCCAGGACGAGACCATGGCCGCGGCGACCAGCAGCATCACCACCGAGGTGGTCTTGGCCGAGGACAGCACCACCTCGTACAGCTGGCTGATCTTCAGCTCGCGGTAGACCACCACGGCGACGAACAGCGAATACACCGCCGCCACCACGGCCGCCTCGGTGGGGGTGAAGATGCCGAATTTGAGGCCGAAGATGATGATCAGCGGCAGGCCCATGGCCCAGCTGCCTTCCACCAGGGCGCGCAGCACCTCGGCCCGCGAACGCTTGGGCGCGGTCTCCACGCTCTCGCTGCGCGAGATAAACCACCAGGCGATGGCCAGAGCACTGCCGAGCATGATCCCCGGCACGATGCCGGCGAGGAACAACTTGGAGATCGATACCCCGGAGGCGACGCCGAAGACGATGAAGCCGATGCTCGGTGGGATGATCGGCGCGATGATGCCGCCAGCGGCGATCAGCCCGGCCGAACGGGCGCGATTGTGCCCGGCCCGGACCATCATCGGCACCAGCAGGGCCGCCAATGCCGCGGCATCGGCCACCGCCGAGCCGGACAGCGAGGCCAGCAGGCAGGAGGCGATGATCGCCACATAGCCCAGACCGCCGCGCTTGTGCCCGACCATCGCCATGGCGATGTTGACGATGCGCTTGGACAAGCCGCCGACATTCATCACCTCGCCGGCCAGCATGAAGAACGGCACGGCCATCAGCGGAAAGCTGTCGGCGCCGTTGAGCAGGTTCTGCGCGATGATCTGCGCATCGAACAGGTCCAGGTGCAGCATCAGCACCACGCTCACCAGCAGCAGGGCGAAGGCGATCGGGATGCCCAGGGCCATGCCGCCGACCAGGGTGCCGAGGAAAATAACCAGAGTCATGGACGGACGCTCCCCTTGCTGTTGTCGCTATGCAGGAGCTGGAGTTCCTCGGCGGCGGCGTCCTTGACCATTGCCAGCTCCTCGTCGGCCAACTTGCCGCACAGCGCCAGGTACAGCTCGTAACAGATGATCGCGGCGGCGCTGGCGCCAAACACCAGACCGGCGGCATAGAACAGCGCCATGGACAGGCCGGACGCGGGCGCGACCACCTCCAGGTTGATCTGCGCCTGCTGCCAGCTGCCGCTGAAGATCAGCCAGCAAATGTAGAGCATCAGGGCATGGCCGATGACCAGGCAGCAGCGCTGCCCCAGGGGCGGCAGGCGCTTGACCACACTGTCCAGGCCGAGATGGGCGCGGTCCTTGAGGGCCACCAGGGCGCCGAGGAAGATCATCCAGACAAAGAACCAGCGCGACAGCTCCTCGGACACGCTGATGCCGGAGTTGAATGCGTAGCGCAGGACGACGTTGCCGAACACCAGCACGACCATCGCTACCATGCACAGCACGATCAACAGCTTCAGCAGTTTGAAATAAAGGTCGACGATTTTTGTCATTGTGCTCACCTCAAGGACGTGTCGAGCGTGTCGCCCTGCCCCGCGCAACCGGCATCAGTACCCGTCGCGACAGATTGCAGAGCGCTGGACGAACGCTACGCGCCTGAATCAGTGGGTTATTGAGATAACGGCGAACAGACCCTGCACAGGGCGGGTCAGCCGTCGGGTGTCGGGGTGGAGGCGGCGTGAGGCGCTGGACGCCTGCGAGGTCGGGTACATAGAGGTTTCCTCTTGTAATTATTCTGTTCTTGACCTGGGTGACCCAGGCAGGAAAACAAAATGTACTACCCAGTTAATACAGTCAATCCTCCTTCGCTCGATAAATCGCCCTCACGAGACTCGTCCAGCACCTGCCGGGATTCGCACGCCCCTCTACAACCCTCTTAAATGCTGGGCCGCAGGACATTCCAGGCATCCATCCACACGCCATTTGCACAGATCACGAGCAGCACTGGGGGTCAATAAAGCGTTCGATAATCGATCAGCCAGGGCTGATCGAACTACCCAAACATGACGCGGATACCCGGCGCCAAACAGCCGTTGACTCGCTGCCCCCTAAGAACTCCGGGCGGCGAAAATAGACACGGCACCGCGCACAGATCTGACTGCAACAGGTTCGGGTCTCAAGTCGGCGAAGAAGCGGGCTGGCCGGGGCGGGTCTTCAGGCAGGTCGGCGATAAACGCTGGGGCATGCCCCCGGCTGCGGCTATCGCTCACAGCGCCGGCAAGCCTTAAATCAAGTGCGGAAGGCTGAAGGCAGACTCCATTGCAGTCGCCATAGGGGTCACTAGCGGCTCGCGGGCCCTTCAGCGCGACAGCAGCGCCACCAGGGCGCTCATGCTGAAGAAGGCCAGGCTGGTCGACACCACCAGGGCGGCGGCGCAGCGGCTCTCCAGACCATAGCGCTGGCCGAGGATCGGGTAGATGCTCATCAGCGGCGTGCTGGCGAACAACACCCCGGCCACCATCAACTGTGGGTCTCCGGGCGGCAGCAGGCAGAAGCCGATGAAGACCGCCAGCGGGTGCAGCAACAACTTGCCCAGGGCAACCTGAGCGACATCCAGCAGCAGGCCCTGGGCCTTGACCCCGGCCAGCACGCCGCCGATCACGAACAGCGCCACCGGCGCCGAGGCCCTGGCCAGCATCTCCACGCTGTTGGCCAGGATGCTGGGCAGGCGAACCTCGAGCAACGCCAGCGCCAGACCCAGGGAGATGGCAATGATCAGCGGATTCTGCAGCAGGCGCCTGGCGGTTTCCCGCCCTATTGCCAGCACCGAGCCGGAGCGTTGCGATCCCGCTTCGGCGAGGATCAGCGCCAAGGGAATCATCAGCAGGTTCTCCACCAGCATGCCCAGGGCCAGGGCCACCGCAGCCGGCGGGCCGAGCGCCATGGCCACGATCGGGTAGCCGATGAAGCCACTGTTGGACACCGACATCCCCAGTGCGGTGAGCGCACTGGCCGAGATGCTTTCCCGGCGCAGCCAGTGCGAAACGGCGAAGCCCAGGGCGAACACCGCCAACGAACCCAGGGCATAGACCAGCAGGTAGCGCAGGTCGAGCACCTCGTCCAGCGCACGCTCGGTCAGCGCCTTGATCACCAACGCCGGCAAGGCGAAGGTAATCACGAAACTGCCCATGCCACGCACCTGCTCGGGGGTGACCAGGCCGATGCGCACCGCGGCGAGGCCCAGACCGATAAGGATGAAGATCGGTGCGGTGATACTCAGTACGACTAGCATGCGCTGCGCTCCTGCGCTGGGATCAAGGCCGTTCCTATGCTCAATGCAGCGTGCCCGCGGCGCACGTGCGGCAGACGGGTGCGGGTGCGCTGGAAGCGGCTGGACGCCGCCGCAGAGAGGTCGATGAAGTCGAGCAGAGGGTGTTGCACTTATTGCAGAAGGCAGGCAGGTGCACCCGACCCTAGACGGCCGGGCTCACCTTGGCGCACGCCAGGTGCGGCCTTTCCTAGTAATCAAAGAACACGGTCTCGCCGTCACCCTGGATGCGGATGTCGAAGCGGTAAGCCGGCTTGCCGTCCACCTCGCAGCGCCTGGCGATCAGGGTCTCGCGGCGTTGCGGTTGCTCGATCAGGTTGAGCACCGGGTCCTGGGCATTGGCCTCGGCCTCGTCGTCGAAGTACAGCCGCGTCTGCAGGTGAATGTTGATGCCGCGAGCGAACAGCGTGACATTGACGTGCGGCGCCATCGGCACACCGGCGGCATTTGCCACCACCCCGGGCTTGACCGTCTGCACCTGCCACTCGCTGCCGGCATCGAAGGTGGTGGCGGTGCGACCAAAGCAGTTGAACGGCTTCTCCAGGTCGAAGGCCTGCTCATAGCGCCCCTGATGATCGGCCTGCCACAGCTCCAGAAAGGAGTCGCGCACCAGGTGGCCGTTGCCGTCGTAGACCTGGCCGATCAGGGTGATGTGCTCGCCCGGCGCGTCGGCCTTGGCCATCTGGTTGCAGATTTCCTGGTCGCGCACCGGATTACCGGCGGCCGCCAGGGCCAGGCCGATATGCACGTAAGGGCCGGCGGTTTGCGAAGGGGTTTCCGGCAGCAATTCGATAGGCATGTTTAGTTCTCCTCGGAACCGGCCTACGATCTCGCGAGCTAGTGCCAGACAAGGCAAAAAGGGCTGAGGGAGCGGAGTTTACGAGCTGTAAATGAGCACCCGAAGCCGTTTTTAACGCCGTATGGCCGACGCGCAGCAGATCGTATGCTGGTTCTCAGCGGTTTTCGAAGTGGGTCTTGCGCTCACCGCGCAGGACGATGTCGAAGCGATAGGCCAGGCAATCCATGGGGTTGGCCATGCTCATATCGAGCTTGGCGATCAGGCTCTGCACCGCATCCGGGTTGGCGATCGACTTGACGATCGGGCACAGCGGGATCAGCGGGTCGCCCTCGAAATACAGCTGGGTGATCAGGCGCGTGGAGATGGCCGGGCCGTTCAGCGAGAAGTGGATGTGCGCCGGACGCCAGTCATTCGGGCCATTGCGCCACGGATAAGGGCCCGGCTTGATGGTGCGAAAGCTGTAGTTGCCCTGACTGTCGGTCAACGTGCGGCCGACCCCCCCGAAATTCGGGTCGAGCGGCGCCAGGTAGCGGTCGTTCTTGTGCCGATAGCGGCCGCCGGCGTTGGCCTGCCACATCTCCACCAGGGTGTGCGGCAACGGCTTGCCGTACTGGTCCATGACCCGACCGCAGACGATGATCCGCTCGCCCACCGGCAAGCCGCCATGGTTAAAGTTGAGTAGCAGGTCGTTATCCTGCGCCCCCATCTTCAGATGAGTGAAGTCCGGGCCGCTGGTCTCGGAAGCCGACTGCGGAATGCTCACCAGCGCCTGACGCGGCGAGCGGGCGATTGAGGTCTTGTAGTCGGGGGTGAAGGCCTTGGGGTGCCAGTTGCGGTCTCGAATGACGAAACGGCGGTTGTCCGCATCGGACATGCTGATCTCCTCTTGTTCGCTGTTCAGGGAGGCCTGCCAGGCAGGTTGTGCTCGCAGTGTCGGACATCCGCCGGATGGCGAAAACTGAAAAGACGCCGTCAATCCATAACCAAACGGTTATGGATACTCCCCTTCACGGTAAGCGCGACCCACCTCGCGCAGCACTTCCTGACACCACTGCGCCGGCAGCGAGGGCGCCAGCGCGGAATTACTGCAGATACCCACCGAGCCCCCCGGCTCCTGAATACCCAGTTCGAGTTCAACCAGCTCACCTCGGCGGAGGTCTTCGCGCACCGCATCCAGCGGGGCGACCCAGATGGCGTCGCTGCACGCCACATACCGCCGACTGAGGATCAGGGACAGGGTTTCCAGGCGCTGCCGCGACTGGTCGATGCCGCACTGCACGAACAGGCTGTCGGCATACTTGCGAATCGTGGTGCCGGCCAATGGCAACACCAGCGGGAACGCTTCCAGGCGGGTGCGCTGCAGCGGTCCGTCCAGCAGCGGGTGACCGATCCGCACCACCAGCGTCATGGACTCGCTGTACAGGTGCTCGAAGGTCAGCCCCTGGATCTGCGGACTGTCGGTCATGCGGCCGACTACCAGATCCAGTTCGCCGACGCGCAACTGCGACAGCAAGTAGGCACTCGGTCCGGTCACTATGCTGATCACCAGGGCCGAGTGCTGCTCATGCAGGCGCCGTACCACCTCAGGTACCAGCAGGCTTTCC
>JBFKAF010000096.1:0-8798 GCA_041621735.1 Pseudomonas sp. | reverse complement strand
TTCAGGGTGGGCGCGGCCTGGGCCATGATGCTTACGCCTACGGCTTCCGAACCGGTGAAGGAGACCATGTCCACCTGCGGGTCGCTGCTCAGCAGGCTGCCGACCTCGATGCCGCCGGTCACGATGTTGAGCACCCCCTTGGGCAAGCCGATCTCGCTGGCGATCTCGCCGAACAGCAACGCTGAATACGGCGTGAACGGCGACGGCTTGAGCACCAGGGTGTTGCCCGCCAGCAAGGCCGGGAACACCTTGGCCAGGTTGAGCAGGAAGGGAAAGTTGTAGCCGGTGATGCCGGCAACCACGCCGATGGCTTCGCGCTCGATGCTGCCGCTGCCGAGAATCAGCGACCCGCTCGGATTCATCGGGTTGGGCGTGGCTTCCAGCGGAATGTGCCGCAGCTCCTGATGCAATGACTGCTCGATGGCGGTCAGCACATGGGCCAGCGGCATATCCACCTGCATGGCGTAGGTCACGCCTTGCGAACAGCCGACCTCGGCAATGATCAGCGCGGCGATCTGCTCGCGCCGGGCGACCAGCGCGGCATGCATGCGGCGCATGTAGGCCGCGCGCTCGGCCATGCTCATGCGCGGCCAGGGGCCATTATCGAACGCCTCGCGGGCGGCGGCGATGGCACTCGCGGCGGCGGCATTGTCGCCAACCGGCGCATGACCGATCAGCGCTTCGGTGGCCGGGTTGAGCACCGCCTCGCGAGCCCCGTCGGCGGCCACCCAACTGCCGTCGATGTACAACTTGTCCAGGTGGGTAAAGGGAATACTCATGCGCCTGCCACTCCTTCGATTTTACCGGTGATGATTTCTGCCGCGCGCATGGCAATCGCCATCGCCGGCGCGTTGGTGTTGCCGGAAACCAGGCAAGGCATGACCGAGGTATCGACCACCCGGATGCCCTCGACGCCGCGCACTTTCAACTGCGGATCGAGCACCGCGTCGCGGTCCGCGCCCATGCGGCAGGTGCCGGCGACATGGAAGGCGGTCTGCCCCAGGCGCCGGACCGCGGCGAGGATGTCCTCGTCACTTTGCACCTGCGGGCCAGGCGTCAACTCATGCACGATGAATGGCTTGAGTAGCGGCTCGGCAGCCAGCCGGCGAAACCAGCGGAACATGCTGATGGCCGAGGTGCGGTCGACCTCCGCGGCCAAATAGTTAGCGCAAATCTGCGGCGGCACCGAGGGGTCGGCCGACTGGATGCGCACATGGCCGCGGCTTTCCGGGTGCAGGAAATAACCGCCGATGGTCAGCCCCGGTTGCTTGTCGATCATCACCTTGTTGCCGTCGCCTTCCATGGAATACAGGCTGACGCCGATCTGCACGTCCGGCAGTTCCAGCCCCGCACGGGTTTTCACGAAACCGCCGGCCTCGTGCGCCGCGTGGGTCATGGGGCCCTTCTTGCGTAGGAAGTACTGCAGTACCGAACGCAACAAGCCCCAACCGAAGAAGCAATGGTTCAGGCTGCCGCGGGTCACCCGGTACTGCATGGCCATGTACACATGCTCGCGCAGGTTGCCGCCGACATCCGGCGAGTCGCACACCACCTCGATCCCGTGCTCGCGCAGCAGCTCGGCCGGGCCGATGCCGGACAGTTGCAACAACTTCGGTGACTCGATGGCCCCGGCGCACAGCAGCACTTCACGGCCGATGACAAAGCGCTGCGGGCCGGCCGCGCTGCGGACCCGCACGGCCACCGCGCGGCGCTCCTTGAACTCGATGCGTTGCACATCGGTGCCGGTCATGATGGTGAGGTTCGAGCGCTGCCGCACCGGGTCGAGAAACGCCCGTGCGGCACTGAAACGCTGCCCCTTCCAGGTGGTTTGCGGCTGGTAGCCAAAGCCCCCCTGAGAGACCGCGTCGACATGGTTGGTGTCGCTGACGCGGGTAACCCCAAGCTTGCCGGCCGCGTCGATGATCGCCTCGCACAGCGGATCGCCGGAAGGATGCACGCTGACCTTGAGCGGGCCACCGACGCCGCGCCACTGTGCTGCGCCAAGCTGGTGGTCTTCCAGGGCGACGAACTGCCGGCCCATGTCCTTCCAGCCCCAACCGCTGCAACCCTGGGCTTCCCAAGCGTCGTAATCGGCTGGGGTGCCGCGCACATAGACCATGCCGTTGACCGAACTGGAGCCACCAATGGTTTTACCCTTGAGCCACATTTCGTCGCTCATCCCCTCGCCCCGCTGCGCCTGGTATGACCAGACGTGCGGATTACCGGGATTGAGCAGTTTGCCGATACCACGCGGCATCCTGATCAGTGGGCTGCTGTGGTCGGGACCGCTCTCGATCAGCAGCACCGATACGCCGGGGTCAGCCGACAGCCGATTGGCCAGCACACAGCCCGAGGACCCCGCACCGATGACGATGTAGTCGTAGGTTTTACTCATGAGTGTTCTTCTTTCTACTGGATTACGTGAAAGGTCGTGCTCAGGCGAGCTCAGGCCGCGCCGGACGAAGCGGATGCAGCTTCATCGAGCACCTCGATGATGCGTTCCGGGCAAGCCCGCGCACCGCGCAATGCCAGGGCTTGCTGGCCGTCCTCGAGGGTGAAGCCGCTGCTGGCGATGTAACCGTTGTCGTCGAGGCTGTAGAGGCCGGGCGCCACATGGTTGCAACGGGCATGGCCGGCGCAGGCTTGCTGGTTGATACGCACCTTCATGCGCTCACCCGCTCGGCATGCGTGGCCGGCGTAGTGCCGATCGCCGGCTCCCACTGCAGGTGCAGGTCTTCCATGCCGAACACGCCGACCGCACTGAAGCGCGGCTGCGTGCCGTCGGCGATGCGGAACGGCGGAATCAGCTCGAGCCACAGTTCCAGGGCGATGCGCAGCTCGCGGCGTGCCAGGTGCGAACCGACGCAGCGGTGCACCCCGTAGGAGAACGCCATGTGCGGCGCAGCGCCGCTGCTGCGCAGGAAGTCGACTTGGTCGGCGTTGTCGAACACTTCCGGGTCTAAGTTGGCCAGCTCGGTGCTGATCAACACCATGTCCCCCTTCTTCATCAGCACTTCGCCGATCTGTACATCGCGCGTCACGGTGCGGCGCATGTTGACGATGGAATAGGAGCGCAGCAGTTCCTCGACCGCATTGGAGATCAGCTCCGGGTTGGCGCGCAGTTGCGCCTGCTGTTCGGGGTGGCGCGCCAGATGGCGGAAGAACAGGCCGATGCTGGAGGTGACGGTGTCCAGTCCGCCGATAAATATCAGGAAATTGATGCCGAGCATTTCGTCATCGGTCAGCGGGCGGCCGTCTATCTGACTGGCCAGCAGGTAACTGGTGAAGTCGTCGCCTGGGTGCAGCCGTCGTTCGGCGATGTGCTTGCGAATCCAGCCGGTGATCGCCCGCGCATTGTCGGTGACCACCTGCATGTCGAAGCTTTTGATCAGGGTCTGCGTCCAGTGCTGGAACAGCGGACGCTCTTCCAGCGGCCAGCCCATCAGCTTGAGGAAGATCAGGGTCGGGAAGGCTTTGGCGAAGTCTTCGTTGAAGTCGCAACGGCCCTTCTCTGCCACCGCTTCGATCAACTGGGTTGCCAGCGCGCGGATGTCCTGCTCAAGGGCATCGACCTTCTTCGGCGTGAACAGCGGATTGAGCAGCGCGCGGTACTTGGCGTGATCCGGCGGATCCACCTCCAGCGGGGCCAGACGCCAGCTTTCACCCAGTAACATGGCGTAAGGCGTGAGGCCGACGCTGCTGAAGGTTTCCGGGTCTTGCAAGATACGCCGCAGATCTTCCGCACGGCGTGGCACCCAGGTACCCGACAGGAAGCTCAGGCGCGGCACCCAGAAAATCGGCGGAGTGCTGCGGTGCAGGTTGGCGGCCCAGGCATAGGCATTTTCGCCCTGGGCCGTGAGTTCGGCCCACAGATCGAAGTCCTGCACCAGGTGCGCGGGGATGTGTGAAGGGATGGCGGTGGCCTGATCGACAGTCATTATTGTTTTCTCCGGTCGTCTCTTGCGAACGGAGAAAAATGTAAGACCGGATCAAATAATGCACAACGGACAGAATTTAAGATCCGTTCGATTTCAGATTCAGAATCCAACCGTCCGACGGACTCAGCCAACGCGCGCCTTGCCTACCGGGGAAGGCTTGTGCCAGTCTGCCAGAATCACCGCCGCAGCCTATGCGCGCACGGCGCCATGACTCCAATAAAAACGCCTTGCAGGTAGCCGCAATGAGCAAACTCACCCCGCTCCAGTTCCCGCCACTGGCTGACGAACCCGCCAGCAAACGCCACGCCCTGCGCTCGCAACGTACCCGTGAATTGTTGCTCGACTGCATGTACCGACTGGCACTGGAAAAGGACTACAGCGAAATCACCGTGCAGGAACTGCTGGATCGTACCGGGGTGGCGCGCTCGACCTTCTATGCGCACTTTCGCGACAAGGAAGACCTGTTGCTCGCCGGCTACGACAGCATCGGCATACCGCATACCCGGGTCGATGAGATCTGCGGCGACCGCCGTGTCGTGCTGGATGTATCGGCCTGGCTGTTCGCCGCCACCGAACGACACGCTGCGCTGACCACCTCGTTTTTCAGCAGCCCGTCGCAGGGCGTCATCCTCGCCCATCTGGAAAACATCCTGATCATCCAGGTGCGCGAGCATTACCAGAAGCACGGGCTCTATGACGCGCAAGGCGTTCGCGGCGAGGTGGTGGTGCGGTGCTTTGTCGGCGCCTTGATCGGCCTGTGGTTATGGTGGGTCAGGCACGATTATCCCTGCTCGGCGCAGGAGATCACCGAAGCCTTCGACAAACTGATGAACAACGGCACCTGGCCGGCGAACGGCACCCCGTCGAACTGAGCGAGCGGTCTGCCGCTACTTGCGCGACTAGATGTCGAGATATTCGCGCCAGGCGATTATCTTGCCAGCGTCATTCAGCTCGAAAACCGCCATCATTGCTACGTCCACCCATCTGCCATCGCAATAGGACTGATCAATTCGTTCCATAAACACCACGTTGCCGAGGGTGGCGACTTTGATCAGCTCATGCTTCTGATCCACGACCTTCGCCTTCATCGCCTCAAGCACCTTGAGGATGGCCTCGCGGCCGCGAACCGCCGTAATGCTCGGCGTGTCCATCTGGTAGTAAGCATCTTCGGCCAGTAAAGCCAGAGGCTGACGAAGATCGTCCGGCCAGCTGTTATGGAAATGGCCAATAAACTCACGAACGACCTGCTCGCTGCTCACCATGTCGTACTCTCCGTCTGCGGGTTGCACTGTAATCCGTAGAAAATTGCTCGGGCCAGGATCGGCGGTGTTTGGCCGGCCACGGTACTTGGTAGGCCTGCATCAGCGCCGGCTATGGCCGAAACATGCATGCTGTGGCCCAATTGGATTGAGGCGGGCGAACCCGTTGTCTGCTCGGCTAGGCGGCAGACCGTCAAGCGGGCCGGTCTCCTGGACGGAAACCGGCCGTACTCACGACTCAGCGGCGGATGCTGGCCGTGATCTTGGCGTGCGGGCCGGCCTGCTGGGCAGCCCAGGCTTCGGCAGCCTGATCCAGGGTGTAATCGACGTAGTCGACGTGGATCTGTTGCTCCTTGGCGATCTTCAGCAGGCGCTTCCAGATCTGCTCGCGATCGGCTGGCGGGCGCTGGCCGGTACCGATGCACGACAGGGTGCGGAACAGCAGGTCGGCGATATCCAGATTGAGCTGACGCCCGGCACCGGTCCCGATGGTCATGATCCGCGCGCCCCAGTTGGTGGCTTTCAGCGAGGTCAGCATCGGCTGGCCGCAGACCAGATCGAGGACCACGTCGAAGCCGCCACCGGAGGCATCCTTGAGCGCCGCCACGTCATCGGCACCGCCCAGGGTCACCACCTCGTCGGCGATGCCCCGTGACTTCAACCGCAGCAAGGCTTCCTCGGAGCGCGCCGCGCCCACCACCTTGCCTGCGCCCATGCCGCGAGCCAGTTGCAGGGCGATCTGACCGAGGGTGCCGGTGGCCCCGAGGATCAGCACCTTCTCGCCTTTCTGGATCTTCGCCTGCTCCAGCGGCACGATGGCGCCGGTGGCGGCAATGCCCATGCTGATGGCGGTCTTGTCATCCACGTCGTCCGGCACATCCCAGACTTCCGCAGCCGGCACCACGGTCCGCTCGGCCCAGGCACCGAACGGCAACAGCGAACGCTCGCCGAAATACACGCGGCGGCCATCGGGGGCACGGCCGACGCCTTCGCCACGAATCACGCAGGGGTATTCCACGCCCAGACGGTAGGCGCCGAGCACATCCCAGCCACCCAGGCCGGCGGTATCCACGTCGATCAGCACCGAGCCTTCCTGCGGCTCGGGCTCGCGGAACTCGCCTACCACCGGCAGAGCATTACGTTCGGAAATCACAGCAGCACGCATATTGCCTCCATCACAGGTTCTTGTTGTTGGCACTCATTGACCCGAATAAATTGAACACATTTTAATATTTTGTCCATATCTTTTTATGCATTGGCCGCAACCGGCACCGCGCGGAACACCGGGTAACCGCCCAGCCCCAACAACAGTAGCGGCCCGACCACGAAGCACGCGAAGCACAGGCCGAGCATCGCGGTGTAACTGCCGGTCGTGCTCAGTAAGGCGCCGAACAACAGCGGCGCGGTGGCGGCACCGGCGGTGATCAGCCCGAGGTGCGCACCAAACAGACGGCCATAGTCGCGCATGCCGAAATAGCGGGCGATCAGGAAGGCGGCGATATCGAACTCGGCGCCCGCCCCGATACCCACCAGCAAAGTGGCGATGGTGAAGCTCAACAGGCTGGATTCGCCATAGATGAAGATCAGGCAGGCAAAGGCCGGCATCAGCAAGGCCAGCGCGGCGACGCCAGGTGCCCACAACCGGTCGATCAAATAGCCCACCAGCAGACGCCCGAGAATCAGCGAAATGCCGAAGCTGCTGAATACCTGTCCGGCCTGTAGCGCCGTCAGCCCGCGGTCTTGCAGCATCGGCACGATATTGGTAACCATGCCAACCACGCAGGACACCACCAGGGTCATCGACAGGTTGCATACCCAGAAGCGCCAGGAGCACAGGGCATCCTTGAATAACAGGCCCGGGCGCTCGCGCTCTTCCTCACTACCGGGCTGAATATTCTTGCTGGTGCTGCGGATCTCCGGGATCAGCCAGCGTAGCGCCAGCGGCAGCGCCAACAACAGCGGCAGCAACCCAAGCGCGATAAAACCGGCCTGCCAGTTCCAACTACTGATCGCCCAAGTGGTGATTAGCGGCAGCATGATTGCCGCCAATCCTGAACCACTGAGAATGATCGCCAGGGCAAAACCACGGTTCTCCTCGAACCACAGGTTGACCAGGTGCGACCAGGTGATCTGCAAGGTGCCCAGGCCGGCAAGCGGCACCAGAAAGAAACCCAGGTAAAGCATCCAGATCGAGCCACCGATCTGGCTCAGCAGCAGCACACTGAGCGACAGGGCCACCAGCGACACCAGGGTCACGGCGCGCAGGCCGTAACGCAGGTTGAGCCAGCCGGCCAGTTGCGCCGCGACAATGGTGCCCAGAGACAACGCGGTAATCGCCGCCTGCAAATCACTGCGCGCCCAGCCCATGGCCTGTTCCAGGGGAATCACCATAGAGCTGAAGCTATACAGCAGCAGCGAACTGGAGCTGGTGGCTACGCCGACAATGGCCAGGATCAGCACACGCCAGCCGCGTTTGAATTCCAGGTTGTTGAAATTTTTCATAAACACTACTCGCCGAATGGACGGGGTCGACTGCCGTTACCGGCCACCGAGGCGGCCGGCGACTATTGCTCAATCGGTGCCGATAAACTGGGCCGCTTCGGCACTTTTGCTCAGCACATGCTGCTGGCGGGCGTTGCCCGGTTGCAGCGCCGGATCGCTCAAGCTGAGGTCTTCTGGATGGATCAGCGTCGGGCCATTGGCCAGCTCGCGCAGAGCCACCTCGACGATCTCCCCGGCCTGGGGCAAGACCATGCTCAGGGCATCGGCTATCTTCAGTTTGACCATGGCAGCGCGCATGGTCGGTGTGTCCACAGTGCCTATCAGCAGGTTCAACACATCGACTCCACGGTCTTTCCACTCGGCCCACAACGACTCGCCGAGGTTCAGCGCAAAGCCCTTGGTCGCGCTATACATAGCCAGCTTGCGAATCCCCCCCAGTGCCGCCTGCGAACCGACCAGAAGCAAACCGCCGTGACCACGTTCCAGCATGCGCCCGCCGAATGCGTGGCTGCACTCCATCACCGTCAGCGCGTTGAGGCGCAGCAAGGCGCTCCAGTCGTCGACTGAGGTGTCGAGGAACTTGGTGATATAGGGATCGCCCCCGGCGTTGTAGACGAACAGGCCGATTTCCCGTTCGGCCACGGCGGCGAACAGCTTGCTGGTCGCGTCGGCATGCGCAAGGTCCTGGGTGACCAGCAGCACCTCGACGCCATACTGCTCGATCAGTTGCGCTTGCAGGTCGCGCAGCGCTTCTTCGCGGCGCGCCACCAGTACGCAGTTCAAGCCGCGTGCCGCCAGTTGCCGGGCGAAGGCCGCGCCGACGCCATGGGAAGCCCCGGCGATCAGCGCCCAGGGCCCGTATTTCTGTTTGAACGCCAGCACGGTGCTGGCCTGCTCGGTAGGTGACGACATCAGAATTCCTCGAATGGCTGCAAGCCAGCGTCAATGCGACTCTATGGGCGGCAGGTCGATATGGCTGGCCGAAGCGCCGATCGCCGTAGCGCCGTAGACCTGTACGCGGCGCTCGATCTGCGCCATGAACAGGCGCAGCAGGCGTTCGTCGTATTCCGGACCGGCGTGTTTGACGAACTCCTCCAGG
>JBFKAF010000095.1:0-8876 GCA_041621735.1 Pseudomonas sp. | reverse complement strand
GTGGTGGCCGATGAAGTTCGCGCTTTGGCCAAGCGAACCTCCGATTCGACCGAGCAGATCAACGGTTTGCTCGGCAAACTGGTCACTAGCAGCCAGAGCGTGGCCCTGGATATGCAGCACAGCCTAGTGCAATCAAACGAGTCGGTGGCTTTTACCGCCCAGGTGGAAGAAGCATTTGCTGGCGTGCGCGAGGCGGTCCCGACGATCAAGGACATGAACACCCAGATTGCTACCGCTGCGGAGGAACAACATGCGGTGGCCGAAGACATCAACCGCCATATCGCGGATATTCACAGCGATGCCGGTCGTATTAGCGAAGTATCCAGTGTGTCCAAAACCAGCACGCACTCGCTGACGCAAATATCCAGCGAGTTGAACAAGCTGGTGGGCTGCTTCCGTACGGACTGAGTGCTGCTCGACCTCGCTTCAATCCTCTTCCTGCACCGCCTTGTAGGCCCCGGCGAGGCGCTGCTGCACCTCTGCCGGTACGGCGCTGTAATGGCTGTGCTGCAGGTTGAAGCCGCCCTGGCCGGCGGTGATGGATTTGAGTCGGCCGCCGTAGTCGTCCAGCTCGGCCATGGGCACCTGGCCATGGATCAACACCATGCCCTGGTCCAGCGACTCGCTGCCGAGCACCTGGCCACGACGGCCGGTCAGGTCGCTGGTGATGTCGCCGAGTTTGCCTTCGGGGGTGCTGATATCGATGTTGGCGATCGGCTCCAGGACGATAGCGCCGGCGGCCTTCAGGGCATCGAGCATGGCCTTGCGCCCGGCGGCCTGGAAGGCGATGTCCTTGGAGTCGACCGAATGGCTCTTGCCGTCATACACCGTGACTTGCAGGTCCTCGACCGGGAAGCCGGCCAGGGGGCCGCGCTGCAGCACCGAGCGCACGCCTTTCTCCACCGAGGGGATGAACTGCGAAGGGATCACCCCGCCTTTCACCGTGTCGACAAAGCTGAAGCCGCTGCCACGCGGCAAGGGTTCGACGCGCAGGAACACTTCGCCGAACTGGCCGGCGCCGCCGCTCTGCTTCTTGTGCCGGCAGTGGCCCTCTGCCGTGCGGGTGATTGTCTCGCGGTAGGGCACGCGCGGCGGCTGGGTTTGTACGTCCAGTTTGTAGCTGCTGGTCAGGCGGTCGAGCAGGTAGCGCAGGTGCAGCTCGCCCATGCCGCGCAGCACGGTCTCCTGGGTGTCGGCCTGGTAATCCAGCTTGACGCAGGGGTCTTCGGCCAGCAGGCGGTGCAGCACCTCGGCGATGCGCTGTTCGTCGCCGCGCCGTTTGGCCTCGATGGCCAGGCCCTGCATCGGTTCGGGGAAGGCCAGCGGCTTGAGGTGGATCTGGTCCTCGTCATGCGAGTCATGCAGCACCGCATCGAACTCGATCTCCTCGACCTTGCTCACGGCGCCGAAATCGCCGGGGATCAGCTGGGTCACCTCGTCGTAGCGCTTGCCCTGCAGGCGCAGCAGGTGGCCGACCTTGAACGGCTTCTTGGCGTCGCCGACCAGCAGCTGCATGTCGCGCTGCACGGTGCCCTGGTGTACGCGGAAGATGCCGAGCTTGCCGACGAAGGGGTCGATCATCACCTTGAACACATGGGCCAGCACATGTTGCTGCGGGTCGGGGGTCGAGCGGAAGGGCTTGCTCGCCGCGCCTTCGCCCTTGAAGAACAGCGGCGGGTTGCCCTCGCTTGGATTCGGCGCCAGCCGCGCGAGAATATCCAGCAGCTCGCCGACCCCGGCGCCGCTGCGCGCCGAGACGAAACACAGCGGAATCAGATGGCCCTCGCGCAGCGCGCGTTCGAAGGGCGCGTGCAGGTCCTGCGGGTCGATCTCGCCTTGCTCCAGATAGCGCGCCATCAGCGCCTCGTCGACTTCGACCACCTGGTCGATCAGCGCCTGGTGCGCCTCGGCCACCGAGGCGAAGTCGCTGTCGCCGCTGGGGTTGAAGAAGCAGTCGACCACCCGGCTGGCGCCCGCGCTGGGCAGGTTGATCGGCAGCACTTCCTTACCGAAGGCCTCGCGCAGATCGGCGAGCAGGGCGGGCAGCTCGACCCGTTCGGCGTCGATCTTGTTCACCACCAGCAGCCGGCACAAGCCGCGTTCGCCGGCCAGGTCCATCATCCGCCGGCTGTTCAGCTCGATGCCGCTCTGCGCGTTGATCACCACCAGCGCGGTTTCCACCGCCGCCAGGGCGGCGATGGTCTGGCCGATGAAGTCCGGGTAGCCGGGGGTGTCGATCAGGTTGAGCTCGGCACCGGCGTGGCTGCAATGGGCCAGCGCCGAGGTCAGCGAGTGGCGGTATTCGCGCTCCAGCGGGTCGCAGTCGCAGACCGTGTCGCCGCGCTCCAGCGAGCCCATGCTGGGAATGGCGCCGCTGCGCTGCAGCAGGGCCTCGATCAACGTGGTCTTGCCGCTGTCGGCCTGACCGACCAGGGCAATCGTGCGTATGGCGTCGACCGTATAGCTGGGCATGACATCCTCCTCACTCAGAGTGCTTTTGAGTATAGGCAGGGAGAGGTGGATGCTGCGGGATGGGGGCTGGCTGCTGTGAAATAGGTCATCGAGGCCGGGCGTCTCGATGACCTGGCGGTATTACTGGGCGCAAGTCATGGGCTTATTGCGCGGTCACCTGCGACACATAGTGCGCCACTGCCTCGATCTGCTCGGCACTGAGCAATTCGGCGAAAGCCGGCATCACCCCGACGCCGCCGCGCACTGCGGCCATGACCCGTTCGGGAGTCGGCTTGAGCTGATCCAGGTCGGGGCCGATGGCACCACTGGCGCCAGCGTCCTGCAGGCTGTGGCACAGCGTGCAGGAGGGTTGCGCCTGCTCGCTGAACACCTTGCGCCCCAGCTGGTAGCGCGCGTCATCGGCTGCCGCGTCACCCGCATAAGCGGTGCCGAACAGGCCGCCCAGGGCGCAGCCCAACGCCAGCCCGGAAACCTTAGACAATCGAAATGCTGACACCATGATCCCTCCAACCGTTATGACCATAACCACGCTCATTGACCAGTTCCTCTTCTGGCTGAACGTTACCCTCGACATCGCTCGCTCGACTCACCAGGCGGTAGTCGCCAGGTTTGAGGTCGAGGATCAGCACGAAGGGACGCCAGGCAAATGGGCCCAGGCTCGGGCCGACGAAGGGGGCCGCCTGCCAGTTCTTGCCGCCATCCAGCGACACCTCGACGCTCTTCACTTCCTTGGCGCCGCCGAAGGCCACGCCCTGAATGCGCACTCGTCCGGCCTTGGCCTGTTCGAGTGGCTGGGTGATCCAGGATTTGACGTTCATCTCCCACATCGACGGCTGATCCGGCGCGCCGCCCTGGCCAACCGGGCGGATGCGGTAGCCGGAGGCCTGGATCTTGGCGTCGGTCTGCTCGGCGGTGAAGGCCAGCTGTTTGATGTATTTGACGTTATTCACCCCGTAGTAACCCGGCACTACCAGGCGCAGTGGGCCGCCGTGGGCCAGCGGCAGGGGTTCGCCGTTCAGTTCCCAGGCGAGGATGGCGTGTTCCAGCGCCCGCAGGGGCACCGAGCGCTCGACCACCAGGCTCTTCGGGTCGAGCCCGGCGGGTAGCTCTTCGCCGCCGGTGCTGGTGATGTAGGGGAGGCCGTCGAGGCTGCCGCCTAGGGCTTCGACCACGTTTTTCAGCGGCACGCCGCTCCACAATACGCAGCCGGCTGCGCCAGTCGCCCATTGGGTGCCGCTGGCTTCGTGGTCGAAGAATGCCCGGCCATTACCCGAGCACTGCAGCACAGTGGCGACGGTGGCGACACCGAGGGTCTTGAGTTCGCCGAGGCTCATGCTGCGCGGGTTTTTCACGCCCTGGAAGGCGACCGTCCAGGCATCGCGGTCGGCGACGATGGACGCCGGCGGTGGCGGTAGATTGTTGCGGATAAACAGCTGCTCGTTGGACGTCACTATGCTGGTGCCGATGGCGTCGCGCCTGGTTTCCAGGGTGTTGGCACTGTGCACCACCAGTGCCTCGGGGGTCTTCCAGTTGACGTAATCCGGCAGGGCCATCTCAGCGGCCAGGCTAAGCGGGCTGAGGCCGAGCAGGCTGCTCGAGGCGAGCGCCACGGCGCTGCCCAGCAGTACCTGGCGGCGTTGCGGATCGAAGTTGTCGCTCATGTTATTTCTCCCTTGTTAAGCGAGTCGCGCTGCACGGGACTGACTCCTGCTTCGCGCAAACTTAGGTCGTGAAGGGTGCGGCGAACAGCTGCGCAACCCAGGAGAGCGGGAGCTACAACGCTTCGCGCTCGTGCTACAGGGGTACGGCTCTGCACTATCTAGGCGCATTGCGCCGCGTGCATAGAGCCAACGCCGTTCGGCGTACGGCTCCAGAAAGAGTTAAGTACAGATGCTCAGGGGCTGAGCGCTTCGCGTATCCATTGGCCGTCTGCTTCTTTCTGGTAACGGGTCCGTTCGCGCATGCGTTGCCAGCCGGTAGGCCAGAATTCGATGCGGTCGGGCTGAATGCGAAAGGCGCACCAATCGGGATTCCTCGGCACCGGTTCAAAGCCCAGGTCGTGCTCGAACTGGCGTGCCTCCCGGCGTAGCACCGGTTTCTTCGGCGCGGGCGCGCCTTGCTCGGATGCCCAGGCGGCCAGCTGCGCCACCCGGGCGCGCTTGTGCCAGTAGAAGTCCGAGGTTTCGCTGGACTGCAGAAGCGCATCGCCTTCGATGATCGCCTGCTCCTGCAGCACCGGCCAGAACAGGCACAGCGCCGCGCGGGGGTTGTCGATCAGCTGACGCCCCTTGCCGCTGTGGCGGTTGGCGAAGAACAGCAGGCCTTCAGTCTCTACGGCCACGATGTAGACCGTGCGCACGGATGGGCGCGCCTGACTGTCCGCGGTGGCGAGTGCCGCCGCATGGGGTTCCGCCATGGCCCGCGCGCCGGCTTCGTCGATCAGCCGTTGCAGTTGTTCCAGTGCCTGTTGGTAAAGCGTTTCGCTGCTCATGCCCGCTGACCATCTGAGGTTGGTGGCGACCCGCGCGTCCGCTGGCTGGCGCAGGGGCCAGTACCTGCCACGGGTGCATGGCCACCGGCGGCTGTAGCGGGGGTAGTTACCCCTAAGACTAGTAGATGCTGACGTGGCAGCGTGGCACTCGGCTCATCGTCCGACTAGCTGCGGCGCAGCGTGCGTCCGCGCCTCGACCTGTGCGGTTTAACTGAGCGGGCTTCTGCCGAGCAGGCCGGCGACTCGGCAGAAGCGGGCGCGGCAGGCGGCAGGTTGTTTATTGAGCAAGGGCGGCGAGGCCCCGTGATCATTGGCCTGCCGCTCAAGGCGAACAGCTTGTCCACAGCTT
Organism: Pseudomonas sp.; assembly: GCA_041621735.1. Lineage (GTDB taxonomy): Bacteria > Pseudomonadota > Gammaproteobacteria > Pseudomonadales > Pseudomonadaceae > Aquipseudomonas. The sequence continues at coordinate 3,564 of JBFKAF010000095.1, read as the reverse complement.
AATGCACGGTTTCTGTGGTCAAACTGAAGGCCAAGATGTTGCTGGAGAATGAACAACAGGCCGCTAGCTGGCGTGCATCACCTGGCGAATATCCGCGGCCAGCTCCCTGACCCGCTCTTCCTGGGTATCCCAGGAGCACATGAAGCGCGCGCCGCCGGCGCCGATAAAGGTGTAGAAGCGCCAGCCCTTGTTGCGTAGCGCTTCCAGAGCCGCTGCGGACATCTGCAGGAACACCCCGTTGGCCTCGACCGGAAACATCAGGCTGACGCCCGGTACGTCGTTGACCAGTTCGGCCAGCAGCTGGGCGCAGCGGTTGGCGTGGTTGGCGTAATACAGCCAGGCGTCGTTCTGCAGCAGACCGACCCAGGGCGCGGACAGGTAGCGCATCTTCGAGGCCAGCTGGCCGGCCTGCTTGCAGCGGTAGTCGAAGTCTTCGGCCAGGGCCTTGTTGAAGAACAGGATCGCCTCGCCCACCGCCATGCCGTTCTTGGTGCCGCCGAAGCACAGCACGTCGACTCCGGCCTTCCAGGTCAGCTCGGCCGGGGTGCAGTCGAGGAAGGCGCAGGCATTGGAGAAGCGCGCGCCGTCCATGTGCAGGTTGAGGCCCAGTTCGCGGCAGGTTTCGCTGATCGCGCGGATCTCCTCGGGGCGGTAGGCGGTGCCGACTTCGGTGGCCTGGGTGAGGGTGACCACGCGCGGTTTCGGGTAGTGGATGTCCTGGCGCTTGCCGGCGATCTCGCGGATCGCCGTCGGGGTCAGCTTGCCGTTCTCGGTCTGCGCCAGCAGCAGCTTGGAACCGTTGGAGAAGAACTCCGGAGCGCCGCATTCGTCGGTCTCGACATGGGCGGTCTCCGAGCAGATCACGCTGTGATAACTCTGGCACAGGGCGGCCAGGGCGAGGGAGTTGGCCGCGGTGCCGTTGAAGGCGAAGAACACCTCGCAGTCGGTCTCGAACAACTGGCGGAAGTGATCGGCGGCGCGCGCGGTCCACTGGTCGTCGCCGTAGGCGCGGTCGTGGCCGTGATTGGCCTCGGCCATGGCGGCCCAGGCTTCCGGGCAGATGCCGGAGTAGTTGTCGCTGGCGAATTGTTGGGTCGGGTCGCTCATCTCGAAGTCCTTCTGGCCGTGCGCCCGTGGCCCAGGAGCTGGGCAGGCGTATGGGCGGTTACTTTACGACAGGATTGACCATCGGTTTTCGCTCCAGGCGACATCTTTGCACTGATCGCTCCTCCGCACGGTGCAGCTCATTGGGGTGCGCGGTCGAGCCTGACGGTGCGGGTCGGTGAACGGCACCAACGGCTTGCAGTGGCGCGGTGCATTTTCGGGTCGGGGTTAGACAGTTTTAGCCCCGGCCTTCGGCAGACAATCGTCCTCGCAAAGCGCCCAGCGACATCGTGGGTACACCGAACTATCGAGCGCGCGCCGGGCCTGCACGGGCCTCGGCGCCAGGCCCTGGCCGAGGAGATGCAAGCATGTCCGCTTTCGAAGCGTTGCCGCCGCCAACCGAGCACGCACTGGAGTCGATTGGTTTGTTGCTGGTCGAGAATTTCAGCCTGATCGCCCTGGCGGCGGTAACCGAGCCCCTGCGCCTGGCCAACCAGCTCTCGGGACGCATGCTCTATCGCTGGCAGAGCCTGACCCTGGGCGGCCGCCCGGTGCGCGCCAACAATGGCCTGTTGGTGACCCCGGATGGCGCCGCCCAAGGCGCGTCAGCGTTGGATGCGCTGCTGCTGTGCGGCGGCGAGGGCGGCCAGTATCGCTGCGATCCGGAGCAGCGCCGTTGGTTGCAGGGCCAGGCTAGCCAGGGCGTGCACCTGGGCGCGTTGGGCTCCGGCAGCTGGCTGCTGGCGCAAGCCGGTTTGCTCGACGGCTACGGTTGCAGCGTGAGCTGGGAATACCGGGCGGATCTGCGCGCGGCGTTTCCACGGGTCGTCGGCGGCACTGAAGCCTATGTGCTCGATCGCGACCGTTATACCTCCGTCGGTGGCACCGCCGGGCTGCAGATGATGCTGCAGTTGATCGGCCGCAGCCATGGCCCGCAGTTGCTCGCGGCGATCCGTGACACCCTGGGTTACCAGGGGCTGCACGCCGAGCCGGCGCAGCCGCTGCCCTTGCACCAGGCCCTGGGCTGCACGCAGCCGAAGTTGCAGGAGGCGCTGGTGCTGATGGAGAACAACCTGGAGGAGCCGCTGGGGCTCGACGTCCTGGCCAGTTTCATCGAGCTGTCGCGGCGTCAGCTGGAGCGCCTGTTTCGTGAGTACCTGGGCTGTTCGCCGTCGCGTTACTACCTCAAGCTGCGTCTGATCCGCGCCCGCCAGCTGCTCAAGCAGACCGCGCTGCCGATCCTCGACGTGGCGGCCGGCTGCGGCTTTCGCTCGTCGCCGAATTTTTCAAAGTGCTACCGCGAGTATTTCGGCATCGCGCCGCGTAGTGAGCGCTTGAACAAGCCGCGCTTGTGCCTGGCCGCGTTGCACTGACTCCGCCACCCAGACACCAGCTTCAGGCCCGACCGTGTGGCAGCACGGCTCGGGTCTTTTTTTGCCTGTGATTCGGGCTGTGCAGGCGGGTTTGCCGTCGGCCAAAAGGGGAGCGGATTTGACCAAGTTCGGGTCGGATTCGTACAAAAATTGAGCGGTGGCATCTGGTGCAATGGATTCCAACGACCCACCAGACCGGTGTGTCGAGTCACTGGAAAACAACAAGGGTTCTCGCCATGCAAATGCCCCAGACGCTCCGGATCCAAAACGGCCAGAAAGTTAAGTCGACCTTCTCGGCGCAGGAATACGCCACTCGCCAGGCCAAGCTGCGCGCCCACATGGCGGCAGAAAATATCGACGCTGCGATCTTCACCTCCTACCACAACGTCAACTACTACAGCGACTTCGTCTACTGCGCCTTCGGTCGCCCCTATGCCGTGGTGGTGACCCAGGATGACGTAGTCACCATCAGCGCCAATATCGACGGTGGCCAGCCGTGGCGGCGGACCGTCGGCACCGACAACATCGTCTACTCCGACTGGCAGCGCGATAACTTCTTCGTCGCCATCCAGCAGGCCGTGCCCAAGGCCGGACGCATCGGCATCGAGTTCGATCACCTGAACCTGCAGAATCGCGACAAGCTGGCCGCGCGCTATCCGGCCGCCGAGCTGGTCGATGTCGCCGCCCCTTGCATGAAGATGCGTCTGGTCAAGTCCGCCGAAGAGCACGCGATGATCCGTCACGGCGCGCGCATCGCCGACATCGGTGGTGCTGCGGTGATCGAAGCGCTGCGCGATCAGGTACCGGAATACGAAGTCGCCTTGCACGCCACCCAGGCGATGGTCCGCGAAATCGCCCGCACCTTTCCCGAAGGCGAGCTGATGGACACCTGGACCTGGTTCCAGTCCGGCATCAACACCGACGGCGCGCACAATCCGGTGACCAGCCGTAAGGTGAACAAGGGCGACATCCTCAGCCTCAACTGCTTCCCGATGATCGCCGGCTACTACACCGCGCTGGAGCGCACCCTGTTCCTCGACCATTGCTCCGACGAGCACCTGCGCCTGTGGCAGGTCAACGTCGAGGT